>NZ_JBJIAJ010000008.1:0-249897 GCF_045310925.1 Mycobacterium sp. SMC-15
CAAGAGCCAGGCACCAGGTGAGAAGAACCCAACCACCGCAACGCGGCACCGTCGAGACTGACACTGAGTGTTTGCACACGACACGCCGCAAGAAGGTGGCATTCTGCGCACGCTCGCGGTAATCGCGGCACCGGCTAACCTCGACGTCATGAGCGATCTGGTGCAGCGAGTCCGCGACATCCTGCCGTCGGTGCGGGCTGACCTGGAGGACCTGGTGCGCATCGAGTCGGTGTGGGCCGACCCGGCGCGACGCTCCGAGGTGCACCGCAGCGCACAGCGCGTCGCAGATCTGCTGAGCCAGGCCGGTTTTCCGCAGGTGCAGATCGTCGCCGAAGGCGGTGCGCCGGCGGTGATCGCGCACTATCCGCCACCGCCTGGTGCGCCGACCGTGCTGCTGTATGCCCACCACGATGTGCAGCCCGAGGGTGAGGCGGGGCAGTGGGATTCACCGCCTTTCGTGCCCACCGAACGCGACGGGCGCCTCTACGGTCGCGGTACCGCCGACGATAAGGCCGGTATCGCAACACATCTGGCGGCGTTCCGGGCGCACGGTGGCCGGCCGCCGGTTGGTGTGACGGTCTTCGTCGAAGGCGAGGAGGAATCCGGTTCACCGTCGCTGGGCGCACTGCTCGCCGCGCACCGGGAGGCGCTGAGCGCCGACGTGATCGTGATCGCCGACTCCGACAACTGGAGCACCGAGATTCCCTCACTGACGGTGTCGCTGCGGGGCCTGGTCGACTGCGTGGTGGAAGTCGCGACGCTGGACCACGGTCTGCACTCGGGACTGTGGGGTGGGGTGGTGCCTGACGCGCTGACCGTCCTGGTGCGGCTGCTGGCGAGCCTGCACGACGACGACGGCAACGTGGCAGTCGCCGGACTCTACGAAAGCACGGCGGCCCCAGTCGATTACCCGCCTGAGCGGGTACGTGCCGACACCGGGCTGCTGGACGGGGTGGCCGAGATCGGCTCCGGTTCGGTGCCGCAGCGGATGTGGGCCAAACCGGCGATCACCGTCATCGGGATCGACACCACGAGCATCGCGGCCTCGTCGAACACGCTCATCCCGCGGGCCCGCGCCAAGGTCAGTATGCGAGTGGCCCCCGGCGGCGAGGCCGCCGCACACCTGGAGGCGCTCACCGCACACCTGCAGCACCATGCCCCGTGGGGAGCGCACGTGACCGTCACCCCGGGCGACATCGGCCAGCCCTATGCCATCGACGCCAGCGGTCCGGTGTATGACAAAGCGCGGGCCGCGTTCGCCCAGGCGTGGGGCGTCGAGCCCATCGACATGGGGATGGGCGGTTCGATCCCGTTTATCGCGGAGTTCGCCGCCGCCTACCCGCAGGCGACCATCCTGGTCACCGGGGTGGAGGATCCGGGCACCCAGGCACACAGCATCAACGAGAGCCTGCATCTGGGGGTACTCGAACGCGCTGCTACCGCCGAGGCGCTGCTGCTGGCGAAGCTGGGCGATCAGTCCGCCTGATGATCGCTGGCCCGCCGCAGTTGCCGCAGACCGTGCCCGATGCCGTACGGCAGTTGGCCGGAGCCGACATTCCACACCCGGTGTGGCTCAACGAGGTAGGCGGCACCACTTTCGAAGTCGCCGGCGCCGCAGGGCGCCGCTTCATCAAGTGGTCACCGCACGACAGCGGTATCGACCTGTCCGCCGAGGTGGCGCGACTGCAGTGGGCGCTCGGCTACACGCCGGTGCCGGAAGTGCTCGATCACGGTCATAACGACGAGGGGCAGTGGCTGGTCACCGCGGCACTGCCCGGCACCAATGCGGTCGCAGCGCGGTGGATCACCGACCCGCTCCCGGCAGTGACGGGAATCGGGCGGGGCCTGCGAGCGCTGCACGATGTCCTGCCGGTGGCGGCATGCCCGTTCGACTGGAGCGCCGAGAGGCGAGTAGCGGACGCCAATCGTCGGTCCGGGCAACTGAATCCGGCGGAGTGGCCTGCGGAGTTCGCCGGTCTCACCGTCGCGCAGGCATTGCAGCGAGTAGCCGATCCGCCCCCGGTTGATCGGCTGGTGGTATGCCACGGCGACGCCTGCGCGCCGAACACGTTGCTGAACGACGATGGACACCCCACGGGCCACGTCGACCTCGGAGAACTGGGGGTTGCCGATCGCTGGGCCGATCTGGCGGTGGCGACCTGGAGTACCGAGTGGAACTACGGTGCCGACTGGACTGATGTGCTGCTCGATGCGTACGGAATCCGACGAGACCAGGAGCGCATCGACTACTACCGGCTGCTGTGGACCCTCGATCCTTGATTGGCGGGCCCACAAGGGCGACTTGTGATTGCATGGAGTGATGGCGCTGAGCCCCCGGATGCCCGATCTGCCGGCGTTCGAGATGTTGGTGGCTATCGCGAGAACCGGCAGCCTCGGTGCCGCGGGGCGGGAATTGGGGCTGACGCAGCAGGCGGTTTCGGCACGCCTGTCGGCGATGGAGGCTCAGACCGGTGTGCGCCTCGTGGCCCGCAGCGCGCGTGGTTCGCAGTTGACTTCGGCCGGTGCGGTCGTGGCGGAATGGGCCGATCAGCTACTGGATGTCGCCGGTCACGTCGATGCCGGATTGGCTTCGTTGCGGGCTGCGAGCCGCAAGAAGATGAAGGTGGTTGCGAGTCTGACGATCGCCGAACAGCTGATGCCCCGCTGGATCGTGTCACTGCAGACCGCCGCCACTCGAACCGGGCGTGAGGCACCGGAGGTCATCCTGACCGCCACCAACAGCGAGCAGGCTATTTCGAGCGTCCGAGGCGGCTCGGCGGACCTGGGCTTCATCGAGAGTCCGGGGGCACTGACCGGTATTCGAAGCCGTGTTGTCGCGCACGACGACCTCGTGGTGATCGTGCCGCCCGACCATAAGTGGGTGCGTCGCTCCAAGGGCGTTACCGCCGCCGAACTCAGCCAGACCTCGCTGGTCGTGCGCGAACAGGGGTCGGGCACCCGTGACTCACTGACGTCGGCATTGCGCACCGTCTTGGGCCACGAGGTGGAACAGGTGCGTCCGGCGTTGGAGTTGTCTTCTTCGGTCGCTGTGCGTGGTGCCGTGCTGGCGGGGGCCGGGCCGGCGGTGATGAGCAGGCTGGCGGTCGCCGATGACCTTGCGGTCGGCCGGCTTCGCTGCGTCGCGGTACCGGAACTGGACCTGCATCGTGATCTCAGGGCGATCTGGACGGGCGGGCGGACGCCGCCGGCCGGAGTGGCCCGGGACCTGTTGAGCCACATCGGCGGCGCCAACCCGCCACGCTGACGTACGCCGAAGTTAGGTGCCGTACTGCAACCACAGCGGCAGGGCACTATTGAGCCGCTGCATGAACTTGATGAGTCCGATCCGATACTGCCCAGATCCGAATGAGTCGATTCCGTACTCGGGGAACGCAATCCCGACCCCGAACAACCCCGGAGCCAGGATCCCGTTCACCGGGTCGTATTCCAGATCCCCCCACTGCGGGGTCGCGGGGAGTTGCCGACGGGTGAACCCGACGGTGTAGACAGCGTGGCTACAGGCTTGGAGCTGCTCGGGGAACTCCTTGTCGTCCACCCGATACCGTTCCAAGCGCTCCGGATAGGCCCCGTCGATGTTCTCCCGGGCCCATGTTGCGGCATTGCCCTTCAGGCCTGTGTCGTCGAAAAGAATCTGATCACCCAGGTAGACAGCGTATTTGGTTGGGCTCCGATAGAAGTTGACGACTTTGCGGGCGCGTGTGTTCAACAGGTTGGGCAGTGCCACCATCGATGAGTGTGACGAGCCGAAGACCGCCACCGTGGCGTCGTCCAAGGCCAGCTGTCCGAGCTTGTCGGGGTTCAGTGCCACCTCGATCGGAATCTCTTCCAGGTGAGGATGATGAAGTGTCTTGGGAACCGAACCGACGGCCAGAATCACGTTCTTCGCTTCGATCTCGGCGTCCTTGGTGCTCACCAACCACCGGCGGTTGCGCAGGGTGAGCTCTGTTGCCACCGCGCGAATGGACGTGACTCGCTCTATCAGGTGTTGGGAGATCCATACCAACGGATCGGCGATGAGGCCGAGTGGGCAGGTGTGACCGGGATCGATGTCGGTCAGCTCAAAGTGAGGCGCTTCGGCGAAGCGGAACGACGGTGAGCTGTTCAGGTATTCGAGGAACAGGGACACGTGGGTGTTGCCCGGGACGGCGCGCCATTTGGTGCCGACATCACCGGCGGCAAAGTCGGGATCGATCCACACGATCTCGTTCCCGGGGATGCCATGGTCGAGTAGGCGGCCCACCGCGGCTATGCCTGCGGGACCTGCTCCGATCACTGCCCAGCTATGCCCGGTCATCTGCCTGCCTTCCAACGGAGTAGGAGTAGCGCGCCGCCTTGGTCGCTCGATCGGAGGCGCCACCCAATCCCGACCGTTGGCACAATGCTCCGCTCGCCGGCGGTCCGTGGCTAGTGGGGTTGTTCTTGTCAGGTCACAAGGTCTGATTGTGCGTCGTGGTCAACGCCCGTCAGCCGCGGCTTCCAGCGCGGCGATATCGAGCTTGACCATCGTGTACATGGCCTGCTTCGCCCGCAGCACGCGTTCGGGATCTGGATCGGTCATCAACTCCGACAACCGTTGCGGGATGATCTGCCAGGACAAGCCGTAGCGGTCGGTGAGCCAGCCGCACTGGACCTGTTTGCCGCCGGCGCTCAACGCGTCCCAGTAGCGGTCGACCTCGGCTTGGTCGGTGCAGTAGACCTGGATCGAGGCGGCCTCGTCCAACGTGAAGTTCGGTCCGCCGTTGATCGCGGAGAACTGCCGCCCGTCGAGCTCGAACAACACCTCCAGCGGGCTGCCGTCGCGCTCGGGGTTCTCCGCGCCCCAGTAGGAGGTCTCGGTGACCTTCGAATTGGGAAAGATCGAGACGTAATACTCGGCGGCTTCCAGCGCCTGGGTGTCGAACCACAGACTCGTCCGGATGACAGGCATGAGCTGCTCCTTCTCGGTCGGCGGCTAGCGACCTCGGCGGTCAGACCGACAGATCGCGCCGCAGTTTCGCGACGTGCCCGGTGGCCCGCACGTTGTACTGGGCCTCGGCGATCTTGCCCTGCTCATCGACGACGAACGTCGAGCGAATGACGCCCTGCACGGTCTTGCCGTACATCTTCTTCTCGCCGTAGGCGCCCCACGCCGCCAACACCGACCGGTCCGGGTCGGACAGCAGCGGGAAGGTCAATTCCTCGGTGTCGCGGAATTTGGCCAGCTTGGCGGGCTTGTCGGGGGAGATGCCGACGATGTCGAGGCCGGCGTCGTTGAAGTCTCGCAGGTTGTCCCGGAAGTCGCAGGCCTGCTTGGTGCAGCCCGGGGTCGAGGCGGCCGGATAGAAGTAGACGACGACCCGTCGTCCCCGGTAGTCGGCCAGTGACACGGTGTTGCCGTCGGCGTCGGGAAGACTGAACGCGGGCGCTTCATCGCCGGGCGCCAGGCGTGCGGTGTCGGTCAACAACAGCCCCTTTCTGCTCGCCGGGGCATGAGACGAACCCCGGCTGCTCTAGGGTAGTTCGACAGGGGCAGCATCGGACAGGGAGGACGACAGTGGCGGAACGCGATCCCGACACGATCAAGAAGGACATCGATCAGGCCCGCGAGCAGCTGGCGTCGACGGTCGATATTCTCGCGGACCGGGCCAACCCCCGTCGGCTGGCCGACCGCGCCAAGGCCCGGGCGGTCGAGATCGTCAGCCAACCTGCGGTAATAGCGTCGCTGGCCGGTGTCGGCGGACTGATTCTGATCCTGACGATTCGCCGAATCCGCAACCGCTAGGTCCCCGCGCGCCGACGCGAAAATTGGGTCTGGTGGCGTGAGGCTGCCGGGACGAAGATATTGCGGTGCGCGCCCAACAGCCCCCGGCGCCGCGGCCTGACCCGATCGGCTACACGCTCAAGCGGCTGGTACTGGGACGGCCGCTGGTCACCGGTGCGCTGCGTTCCGAGCGGTTGTCGAATCCGGTTGCACTAGGAGTACTTTCACCCGACGCGATCTCCTCGAACGCTTATGGCGTCGAGGAGATCCTGATCGAGTTGCTGCCGTTCGCGGGTCTGGCCGCATTCGCGCTGCTGCTGCCCATCACCGGCGTGGTGCTGCTGATCCTGGTGTTGGTCACCGCGTCGTATCGCCAGGTGGTGATGACCTACACCCGGGCCGGCGGTTCCTACATCGTCTCGCGGGAGAACTTCGGGCCCCGGGTGGCGCAGGTCGCCGCCGCGGCGCTGCTGATCGACTATGTGGTGACCGTCGCCGTGCAATCCGCGGCCGGCACCGTTGCCGTCGTCTCGGCGATCCGCCCACTAGGCCCCTACAGCCTGGAGATCACCGTCGCAGTGGTGATCGTGATGTGTTACGCGAACCTGCGTGGTGTGCGAGAAGCCGGCCGCACGTTCGCGATACCGACGTATTTCTTCATAGGCATGCTCGGGTTGATGATCGTTACCGGTCTGGTGCGCGAGATCTTCTGGGGCTTACCGGTTTACGACGCCGAGCATCTTCCCGGAGCGGTGCCGGTGCACCAGGGCAACGGGCTGATCATGGGGGCGACCGTCCTGGTGGTGCTGCGCGCTTTCGCCAACGGCGGGTCGTCACTGACCGGTGTGGAAGCGATCTCCAACACCGTCAGCGTCTTCCAAAAGCCGCAGGGTGTGAACGCCCGACGGGTGCTCACCACGATGGCGTGCATTCTGGGTTTCCTGCTGGCCGGGGTCACCTACCTGGCCTACCGCACCCACACCCCGCCGTACGCGGTCGGGTATCCCTCGGTGCTGTCCGAGGTGGCCCGGGCGGTGTTCGGCGGCGGCTGGGTGGGCCAGGTCTTTTACGTGCTGGTGCAGACGGCGACGGCATTGATCCTGTTCACTGGGGCGAACACCAGCTTCAACGGGTTTCCGATGCTGGCCAGCTTCGTCGCCGAAGACCGATTCCTGCCCCGCCAGTTGACCAAGCGCGGGCATCGGCTGGTCTTTTCCAACGGGATCATCGTGCTCACTGTCTTGGCGGTGACACTGCTGGTGGTCACCGGCGGGTCGGTCAACGCGCTGGTGCCGTTCTACGCGATCGGGGTGTTCACCGGATTCGCGATGGCCGGCTACGGCATGGCCAAACATCATGTGACGTATCGGGAATCGGGCTGGCGGTACAAGCTCGCCATCAACTTCTCGGCAGGGCTGCTGTCCACCGTGGTGGTGGGGATCTTCGCGGTGGCGAAGTTCACCGAGGGAGCCTGGCTGGTGGTGGTCGTGTTCCCGCTGCTGGTGGTGGTGCTGATCCGGCTCAACCGGGAATACCGGGCCGAGGCCGCGATCCTGGAGCGGTTCCGCACCGACCGGCCCGACGTCGTCAAATACGCCCGGCACCGGGTGATGGTGTTCGTGCATTCGCTGGATCTAGCGGTGCTCGAAGCCCTGCGCTACGGCAAAGGGCTCTACGCCGACGACTTGGTCGCGGTGCACCTGGTGGTCGACGCCGCCCACGCCGCGCTGCTGCAGCAGCGCTGGGAGTACTACGGACTCGATACGCCGCTGCGGGTGGTCGACTGCCCGGACCGCCGGCTGACGCGCACCGCCCAGCAACTGGTCGACACCGCGCGGGCCCAATACCCGGACTGCCACGTGACCGTGTTGTTGCCCCGGCGCACGTACGCGCCGCTGCTGGGTCGGCTGCTGCACGATCGCACCGCCGACAAGATCGCCAAGGCCGTGAGCCAGGTCCCCGACGCGGCGGCGACGATCGTGCCCTACGACGTGCAATCGCGGGTGCGGCAGGCGTTTCCGGATCTGTTCGAACAGCGCCTCGTGCGCGAGGTAGGCAAGCTCCAGCAGTGGGTGGCGCGCCACGACCAGCAGGATGTGGACCGCTACGAGCATCCGGCGCCGCCGCCGGACGCCATCGCGGTGGACGCCCTCATCATCGGTCACCTGTCCACCATCGAGGGCCGGGTCAACGAGGTCGACGACAGCATCAGCCGCGGCAAGCCGGTCCGCGTCGCGGTGGTCGGCGACGGCACCGGAGAGCTGCGCGCGACTTTTCATGCGGGACGGGGCACCGACATCGGCCCGGGTGACGTGGTTGCGCTCACCGGCAAGGCTCGACGGAACGGCACCGGGCCGGTGTACATGTCCGACCCCAGCTACCGGATCGTCAAAGAGACGGAGGAGTCGGCGCCGTCGCAATAAGACGAAACGGCCGGGAGGGACTCAGGGTCCCTCCCGGCCGCCGTTGCGTTCTACATATTCAGGAATCGATAGGTCTAGAAGCCCAAGGCGTCCCACAAACCGCCGTCCAACAGGTCAGTTCCGGCTGCCCCGAGGTCCGGCACCTCCACGGCGTTGACCGGCAGGTCCGCGGTGCCCACGGTGAGGGCCTCGGCTGCGCGGGCGGGCCACTGGTTCAGCAGCAGGTCGAAGATGCCATCTTCGGTGAGTATGCCCGTGAAAACGTCCTCGGTCTCGGGCACGATGTACCCGTTGAGCACGGTGTTCAGCAGGTCAGCGGGCAGGTTGAACAGCGCCTCAAGGTCGCCGCCGGCCGCCGCGGTGATGTTCTGAGTCAGTTGGTAGACGGCGCCGATCATCGGCGACATCATTGCATCGCTGACCTGCTTGATGAAGGCCCAACCATCGAGGGGACCGATGAATTCGTTCAGCAGGCTCGACTGGTTCATCATCTCGCGGGCGGGAATGGACAGCACCGGGCCCAGGGACTTGCCCATCTCCTCGATGCCGTAGAGGTACCAGATGTTGAACTCGTTGAATGCGTTGAAGGGGTCTCCCTGCGACATGTAGTCGGAGATCCGTTCCATCAGCACCTCGAGCCCCGGGTACCGGACGGGGTTGGACTCGTCGCCGTCGATCATCTTGTCGAGCGCCTCGTTGATGCCGGCGAAGCCCGAGGTGATGAAGCGAGGTGACATGCCCTCCCGCGCGTCCAGCGGGACGTCTTCCATGCCGATGATCAGCTGGGCGTAGTCGCTCCAGTTGCTGCTGTACTGGCCCAGCAGAGTATTGACGTTGGAGCTCTCCATCAGCGCGGTCAGGTTCTCGCTGGTCCGCTCGAACAGCGATTCCCAGCCGGTCAACTGCACAGCGTGGTGTTGCGCTTCTTGCAGGTTCGGTGCAACCGGGTGAACGGCCACCAGGCCGGCGCCCGCCAATGCGACTCCGGCTGCCGCCAGCCGGGTCGAACGACCGGCCCTGAATCTGGTCGTTTCGGGATGTAGGGCGAACTCCACAGGTAACTCCTTTAACTATTTCTGTGTGGTTCCCTAGGGTTAGGGAGCAGAATCCTGCGAATTCAATAATAGCCATTATCATAGGGGACCCTAACCTAACTAGGCGAAGGTTTGGTGAACAATCGGTGACGTTGGCGGACTTGCCGCAGTGCGGAGCTACCATCGCGGACCGGGCCCAAGGGGCAAGCGCCGACCGCGCAGGAGCACCGTGGTGGTACTGCGTCGAGCGCATCGGCCGATGGGCGCGAGTGCGATTCACCGGCGGTCGCAGCGGCGTAGGGCATCGCTCGGCCGGAGCCGGGTTGTGGCCATCATGGGCCAGCGATGCGGGTACAACAGACCTGAATTCGGTCTGCGGGTGGGAAATGGGATTCGCACCGATCACATGCACCCGCGGGTGCAGTGGATGTCGAAATATCCTCTGAGCGAAGTGCGCCGTCAGGGTTTCGAACCCCGGACCCGCTGATTAAGAGTCAGCTGCTCTACCAACTGAGCTAACGGCGCTGGGCGGTCAAGAACCGCGAAAGAGACAATAACAGGCGCCAAGCCGGGAGACGAAATCGCGATGTCAGAGCGCTCTTCCGGACGGCACAGCGGCACTGTCGATTACCCACTAGACTGCCTGCGAGCAGTATCAGCACGGTCAGGTGGGAAAAGCATGAGGCAGGTTGGTTTGGCGCAACGCTGTCGGGGGTTCGGGTCCCGGGCAGCGGCATTGCTGATGGCTGCGGCCACGGTGGCGGGCTTGAGTGCCTGCGGCAGCAATGCCGACGCCGAAGCGGCCAAGATCATCACCGACAAGGGGACCCCCTTCGCCGATCTGCTCGTTCCCAAGGTCAGCGCGTCGGTCACCGATAAGGCTGTCGGTGTGGCGGTGGACGCGCCGGTGACGGTGAGCGCCGAGGACGGTGTGCTCGACTCGGTCACCATGGTCAACGAGTACGGCGCGGTCGTGGACGGCAAGCTCAGTGCCGACGGGCTGACCTGGGCCACATCCGAGCAGCTCGGCTACAACAAGCGCTACACGGTCAACGCGAAGGCGCTGGGCCTCGGTGGCGTGACCAGCCGGCAGATGACTTTTCAGACGCACTCGCCGCAGAACCTGACCATGCCCTACGTGATGCCGCGCGACGGCGAGGTGGTCGGAGTCGGCCAGCCGGTGGCGATTCGGTTCGACGAGAACATCGTCGACCGCGAGGCGGCCGAGAAGGCGATCACCATCACCACCGAGCCTCCGGTTGCGGGCGCCTTCTACTGGCTGAACAATCGCGAGGTGCGCTGGCGGCCGCAGGCCTTCTGGAAGCCCGGAACCAACGTCGACGTGCAAGTCAACACCTACGGGGTGGACCTGGGCAACGGGGTCTACGGGCAGGACAATGCGGCCAGCCACTTCGTCATCGGCGACGAGGTGATCGCCACCGTCGACGACGACACCAAGTCGATGGTGGTGCGCATCAACGGCGAAGTGGCCAAGACTATGGCCGTGTCGATGGGCAAGGAAAGCACCCCTACCAATAACGGCACCTACATCGTCGGTGAGCGTTTCGCGCACATCGTCATGGACTCGTCGACCTACGGCGTGCCGGTCAACTCGCCCAACGGCTATCGCACCGACGTCGACTGGGCCACCCAGATCTCCTACAGCGGCATCTTCGTGCACTCGGCACCGTGGTCGGTGGGGGCCCAGGGCTACGCCAACACCAGCCACGGCTGCATCAACGTCAGCCCCAGCAACGCGCTGTGGTTCTACGACCACGTCAAACGCGGCGACGTAGTGCAGATCAACAACACCATCGGCTCGCTGCTGCCCGGCAATGAGGGCCTCGGCGACTGGAATGTGCCGTGGTCCCAGTGGCAGGCCGGCAACGCCAACGACCCGGTGCGCTGACGCGCTAGGCGCCGTCAGGCCGGGGGCGGTCCGCCTTCCTCGCGCAGGTATTCCTCGTTGCCGTTGGGGTAACCCCCGCCGAACGTGGTGATGTGCACGTGGTCGTAGTGGCCGTTGCCGCGACCACTGGGCCCGCCCGGCGTGTAGTAGGTGCCGCGCCAGATCGCGTCCTGCATGGCGAACCGACCGGCGTTCTGCCTGACGTAGTCGACGATCTGGTCTCCCAACGCGATGCCCTCGGGACTACCGGGGTTGGGGATCATCACGTCGATGGCCAGGCCGGAGGGATGCCAGCGCTGGCCGTCGGGACGTACCCCGATCATGTTGTGAATCTGCGGAAACGCTTCGCTGATGCTGCGCGCAACGAGAATCGTCTTGACCTGCATGCCGTGTTCGTTGACGATCCCCGGCGGCAGCGCGTGCGGTGCCGGCATGGACCAGTTGGTCACCAGATCGGGTACGGGTGGTCCCCAGTCCTGCGGAGGCGGCGGAATGTCTTCCGGCGGCGGAGGCGGTCCATCTTCGGGCGGTGGGGGTGGCGCGTCCTCTGGAGGCGGAGGCGGCAGGTCTTCCGGCGGCGGCGGAGGAGCGTCCTCCGGCGGCGGGGGTGGCCCCTCTTCAGGCGGTGGGGGAGGTGCGTCCTCCGGTGGCGGCGGGGGCGCGACCTCGGGAGGAGGCGGCGCATCGGCGGCGGCCGCAGGTGGCGGTTCGTCGTTGTTTCCCGGCTCGGCACCGACGCCGCCAGCCAAGAACACAGCGGCCGGCAACAGAGTCGTCGCGGCCAGAACCGAGGATTTCATGCGCAGATCTACTAGTCCTTGCGTGAGCACGCAGGGAACCGTAACCAAAACGTTACCTCGACATCAACCCGGCGCGCGGAACGCCGGTCTGTGAGGAGTGCCTGTGTGCCGGTAGGGAACGAGGCCAACGATAGCGCTGCTTCCGGTAACGATGCAGGTCACGGGAGTGAATTCATCGAAACCCCTGAGCGATTCCTGTGTAATTGCTAGTCTTCGCCGGCGGTCAACTTCGACGAGGGAATCCAATAGTGACAAAGGTCAAGCGGTTTCTGTGTGGTGCGACCGTCGCCGGCCTGGTGGCCGGAACGGGAGCGGTGGTAGGGACGCAGACGGGGCTGTCCGCCCTGACCGCCGACTGGATGCTTGCCGCCGAACACGTGCTGCTGATCGGCACCGACGGCACCAACTTGGACAAGATCCTGGAGTACGCCTACAGCTCAGACAGCGGCTTCAAAACCGCGATGGACCAAGGCATTACCGGAACCGCGAGCCTGGTCAACCACACCACCTTCTCGGGCCCGTCATGGTCAACGATCCTCACCGGCGTGTGGGACGACAAGCACGGGGTGACCAACAACCTGTTCAGCCCCGACCCGTACAACCAGTGGCCGACGGTGTTCAACCTTCTCGAGTACTACAAGCCGGAGATCAACACCTCGGTGATCGCCGACTGGGACTACATCAACGACATCGCTGCCGCGGGCGGCTATCCGGTCGACAGCAACATCTTCGTGCCTTTCGAGACCAACTGGGCCGACGCCGACGCGCTGGTCACCGCGCAGACCATCGCCCAGATCCTGGCGACCGCGGACAACCCCGACGACATCTCCAACTTCCTGTTCTCCTACCAAGTCCAGGTCGACGAGGCCGGGCATGCGTTCGGTGGCGGGTCGGCCGAGTATGCCCAAGCTGTCGTGAATGTGGGCGCCAACATCCAGCAGATCCTGGCCGCGGTGGCGCAGGTCAAGGCGCTCACCGGGGACGACTGGTCGATCATCATCACCACCGACCACGGCCATCAGCAGTCGCATGACATCTTGGGGCACGGCTTCCAGTCGCCCAACGAGACGTCGTCGTTCGTCATCTTCGATCAAGCCGGCGATCACGCGACCGACGGCAGCCAAAACCTGAATTACTCCACGGTGGACATCACGCCCACGATCTTGTCGCTCTTCGGAGTCCCGATGCGGTCGGACTTCGACGGCGTCTCGATGGCCAACGACCCCTCCATCCTGAACAGCATCGTCACGCCCGCGGACCTCAAGCAGGCGCTGCTCGCCGCGCTCGCGAATTACGGCTACCCCAATATCGGTAACGACATCGAACTGGCCATCCGCACGGTGGTCACCTCCATCCCTTACGGACTCAATCTCGTCGTCACCGAGATCGACAAGCTGCTGCAGTCGATCGTCGATCAAGACATCTTCCTGATCAGTGAACTGGCCCAATTCGCCCAGCAGATCAACGATTTCGTTGGCGGTCTGGTGGTCGACACGAGCGTTGCGCTGGCTCGGGGCGTTGCGTTCCTGACCGGATCGGGGTACATCGCGCCGACCGACCCGCCGCTGCCGCTGCCTGGTGCCTCGGAGTTCTCCGACCCGTGGGGGCTGCTCACCGGCGACGGCAACCTGTTCGCGCCTGACCATTCGGTAGGGGGACTCGAACTGCCCTGGCTGCTGGACGCCTGACAGGCCCGGGCGGGGCCAGGGCTTGATCCCTGGCCGCGGGTATCCCCAACGGAACGGCGGGCGTAGAACATCGAGTTAGGGTAGCCTAACTCAATGCCTATAACGTGGATGGACGCTGTGATACGCCAGGTGCGCCGGGTCGGTGACTTCCCCTTTCCGCACCAGGCCGCCTTCCTGCTGGACAATCCGATTCACCGACGCCTTGTCAATCCTGGTGGCGTGGTCGGCCAGCTAGCGCTTCGCGGAGGTGAACGAGTGCTGGAGATCGGACCTGGTCCGGGGATCTTCAGTATCGAGATCGCCCGCCGGCTGACGACCGGCCACCTCGATCTTTTCGATGTCCAACCGCAGATGCTGGACAAGGTGAAGCAAAAAGTCGAAGCTGCTGGCTACCGGAATGTGCAATTTCACTCGGGCGACGCCAGTGACGGGCTTCCTTTCCCCGACAACACTTTTGATCTTGCATTTCTGGCCAGCGTGCTCGGCGAGGTTCCGGACAAAGCGGCATGTGCGGTGTCCTTGCAGAATGTGATCAAGCCGGGTGGGCGGCTGGTCTTCCAGGAGATATTCCTTGACCCCGATCGACTGGGCGTCGCAGAACTACGCGCTCTTTTCGAACCCAGGGGCTTTGTGCTCAAGTCCGCGACGGGAAGCCGGTGGCGTGACATCGTGGAGTTCACCCGGGGTGAGGCCGCATAGGCTGCAGTACGGCTTATCCATCCTGTCCCCATCCGGCAAGGCGTATGTGACCGCGGCCTTCGCGGCGGCGCCAGACTGGGGATGTTGCGCCCCACCACGGATGCCACAAGGTCGCTCAGAATCCCGTAGAAACGAGTCAGGCCCCCTCGAAAGGGGGCCTGACCTGCTGGGGTGGCTGACGGGACTCGAACCCGCGACACCCAGGATCACAACCTGGTGCTCTACCAACTGAACTACAGCCACCATTGCTGCCCCGACTAGCAAGCAGCGTCGTCGATACTAACCGCTTGGGCGCTCAGCGACCGAATCGATATCGTCGGGCGCGTCCACCGGCGGCCCCAGTTCCCCGGCGATCGCGGCAATGTCGCTGGTAGACGGCCCGGGTGGGGCGACGAACGCGGTGCGCCGGTAGTACTTCAATTCCCGGATGGACTCGTGGATGTCGGCCAGTGCGCGGTGCGCCAGGCCCTTTTCGGGCTGGCCGAAGTAGATCCGCGGATACCACCGACGGCACAGCTCCTTGATCGAGCTGACGTCGATCATCCGGTAGTGCAGGTAGTCGTTGAGGGCGGTCATGTCGCGGGCCAGGAAACCGCGGTCGGTGCCGATCGAGTTGCCCGCCAGCGGCGCCGTCTTGGCCTGCTTGACGTGGGTGCGGATGTAGTCGAGCACCATCGCCTCGGCGGTGGCCAGATCGACCGTCGACGCCCTGACCTCGTCGATCAGGCCCGATCTGGTGTGCATCGCGGTCACCACGGGGCTCATCGCGTCCAGGTCCGCGTCGTCGGCGTGGATCACCACGTCAATACCGTCGCCCAGGATGTTCAGCTCGCCGTCGGTGACCAGGACGGCGATCTCGATGAGCTTGTCCGAGCCCAGATCCAGGCCGGTCATCTCACAGTCGATCCAGACGAGTTCGTCTCGTGCAGCACTCACAGTGAGCCAACGTTAGCCGTTCGCCCCCGCCATAGCCGCACAGCGGTACAGACCGGCCAAGTAATGTCGTGACCTGTGAGTCCCGAGTCGGCGGCGAACGCCGCGCAGCAGATCGCGGCGGGCTACGTCGCCGACGGCCAGGCCCTGGAACTGGGCACGGTGGTCATCGACGACACCGCAGACGCCTCCGCGCAGGTCCGCATTCCGCTGGCCACCATCAACCGTCACGGCCTGGTGGCCGGCGCCACCGGCACCGGCAAGACCAAGACGTTGCAGGTGATCGCCGAGCAGCTGTCGGCCGCCGGCGTCCCGGTGCTGATGGCCGACGTCAAAGGTGACCTGTCCGGGCTCTCGCGGGCGGGGGAGGCCGGCGACAAGATCACCCAGCGCGCCACCGAGACCGGCGACGACTGGACGCCGACGGCGTTCCCGGTGGAGTTCCTGTCGCTGGGCACCGGCGGTCTCGGAATCCCGGTGCGCGCCACCATTTCCAGCTTCGGACCCATTCTGTTGTCGAAGGTGTTGGGGCTCAATGCCACCCAGGAATCGACCCTCGGGCTGATCTTTCACTGGGCGGACCAGAACAGCTACCTGCTGCTGGACCTGAAGGATTTGCGTTCGGTCATCACGTTTTTGACCAGCGATGCCGGCAAACCTCAACTGAAGAACCTCGGCGGGGTGTCGGCTCAGACCGCCGGGGTGATCCTGCGTGCCCTGGTCAACCTGGAGGCCGAAGGCGGCGACACCTTCTTCGGTGAGCCGGAGCTCAAACCGGAGGACTTGATACGCACCGACAGTCAGGGCCGCGGGATCATCTCGCTGCTGGAACTGGGCGATCAAGCCGCCCGCCCGGTGTTGTTCTCCACCTTCTTGATGTGGGTGCTCGCCGACCTGTTCACGCTGCTTCCCGAGGTCGGCGACGTCGACAAGCCCAAGCTGGTGTTCTTCTTCGACGAGGCGCACCTGCTGTTCACCGACGCCTCCAAGGCGTTCCTGCAGCAGGTCGAGCAGACCGTGAAGCTGATCCGCTCCAAGGGCGTCGGGGTGTTCTTCTGCACCCAGTTGCCCACCGATGTGCCCAACAGCGTGCTGTCGCAGCTGGGCGCCCGGATCCAGCATGCGCTGCGCGCGTTCACCCCCGATGACCAGGCGGCGCTGAGCAAAACGGTGCGCACCTACCCGAAAACCAAGGTCTATGACCTGGAGTCGGCGCTGACGTCGCTGGGGATCGGCGAGGCGATCGTCACCGTCCTGTCGGAGAAGGGCGCCCCCACCCCGGTCGCCTGGACGCGGCTGCGGGCACCGCGATCGCTGATGGCCCCCGTCGGTGACGCGGCGATCACCGCCGCAGCCACCGCGAGCCCGCTGCACGCCGTCTACAGCGAGACGGTGGATCGCGAGTCGGCCTATGAGATCTTGTCCGGCAAGCTCGCATCGGGGGAGGGCAGTGCGCCGCCATCCGACGCCCAGGGATACGACGAGCTGCCGCCGCCACCGAAGCTGCACTGGTGGACGCGACTGGGACGCTGGATCAAGGGCATCTTCGCGAGCCCGGCGGCCAAGAGCTTTGCCCGTTCGGCGGGAACAGCGATGGGTCGCGAGATCACCCGGGGCATGATGGGCACCGGCCGGCGTCGCCGGTAACTGGAGCGTTAGTCCCCGCCGAGCTTCTTATAGACCGCCCCCACGATCGGCGTGACGATGGCGCGCGGCGCGTAGCCGCTGGCCATCGACATGGCTTTGGAGGTGATCCCGGGCACCACGCGCATCTTGTTGCGCGCCAGTGCATCCAGCGACAGCTTCGCGGTGTGCTGGGTGGAGATCCACAAGAAGTCCGGGATCAGCCGGTCGACCAGCGAGGCCTCGGTGGCATCAGGCATCTCGGCGCGCACCGGCCCCGGCGCCAGCAAGGTCACGTGCACCCCGGACCCCCGCAGCTCGCCGCGCAGCGATTCGCTGAACGTGTTCGCAAACGCCTTGGTCGCGGCGTAGGTCGCGTTGTTGGGGATCGGTGAGTTGCCCGCCGCCGAACCCGAGATCAATATGCCGCCGGCGCGGCGCTCGAGCATGCCGGGCAGCACCGCCAAGACCAGGTCGTGCACCGCCACCGCGTTCAGCTGCACCTGGGCCTTCTCCGCCGCCGGGTCCAGGCCGGAGATCGGTCCGAACGTCGCGGTTCCGGCGTTGGCGCACAGCACCGAGATGTCCCGCTCGGCCAATTCAGCGCAGAACGCGTCACGCGCCGGCGGGTCGGCCAGGTCGACCGCCCGGACCTCCACCGCGACCCGGTACTTGTCCCGCAACCGCGCCGCCACGTCGTTGAGCACGTCTTCGCGGCGCGCGGTGATGATTAGGGCGTGGCCGCGGGCGGCCAGCTCGGTGGCCAACGCCTCACCGATCCCCTGGGACGCTCCGGTGACGACGGCGCGGGCATCTGGGCTGGGAGCAGGAATCGGCATGGGGCAATCGTAGAGTGCCAGTCATGGGTGAGCCTGGGGCGGACAAGCCGGGGCGATCCCGGATCGTGGCGTGGGCCCTGTGGGACACCGGTGCGGCCGGCGTCAGCGCCATCGTGGTGACGTTCGTCTACTCGGTGTATCTGACCAGCAGTGTCGGCCGTGAGCTGCCCGGAGAGGTGTCCCCGGCGAGCTGGCTGGGCCGCACCCTGGCCATCTCGGGGCTGACCGTGGCCGCGGTGGCGCCGGTGATCGGGGTCTGGGTGGCCGCCCCACACCGTCGTCGCGTGACGCTGGCGGTGCTGACCGGTACCGCGGCGGCGCTGACGGCCTCGATGAGCCTGATCCGTGACGAGCCCGCCTACCTGGCTCCGGGCCTGCTGCTGTTGGCGCTCACCGCCGCGTGCGGCGACCTTGCCAGCGTGCCCTACAACGCCATGCTGCGGCAGCTGTCGACCCCGCAGAACTCCGGCCGGATCTCCGGTTTCGGCTGGGCGGCCGGCTATGCCGGCAGCGTGGTGTTGCTGCTGCTGGTCTACGTGGGCTGCATCGCCGGCAGCGGTCCCACCCGCGGCCTGCTCGGTTTGTCCACCGAAGGTGGCCACAACGTTCGGGTGGCAATGCTGATGGCGGCGGCGTGGCTGACGGTGTTCGCGCTGCCGCTGCTGCTCACCGCGCACCGGTTGGCGGGCGAGGGTGAGGCGCCTGCGCCGCGGCTGGGCTTCTTCGGCGGTTACCGCCAATTGTGGCGCGACATCACCGTGGAATGGCATCGCGACCGCAACTTGGTCTTCTATCTGGTGGCTAGCGCGATCTTCCGCGATGGACTGGCTGGGGTGTTCGCGTTCGGCGCGGTGCTCGGCGTCAACGTCTACGGCATCTCGGCCGGCGACGTGCTGATCTTCGGGGTGGCCGCCAGTGTGGTGGCCGCACTCGGGGCGATCGCCGGTGGCCTGCTCGACGACCGGATCGGGTCCAAGACCGTCATCGTGGGCTCCCTGGTCGTGATGATCGCCGCCGGCACCACGCTGATGACGCTGTCGGGGCCAGGGGCGTTCTGGGCCTGCGGGCTGGTGCTGTGTCTGTTCATCGGGCCGACCCAATCCTCGGCGCGCACTCTGCTGCTGCGGATGGCCGACGACGGTATGGAAGGGGTGGCGTTCGGCCTCTACACCATGACCGGTCGGGCGGTGTCGTTCCTGGCGCCGTGGCTGTTCTCGGTCTTCGTCGACGTCTTTGGCTCCGACCGGGCGGGCATGGGCGGGCTGTGCACCGTCCTGCTGCTGGGCCTGCTGGCGATTCTGCCGGTGCGGGTCAGCCGGGTTTGACGGCGACCCGCTTCGCCCGGCTCCGCCGCGCTGGCGATCGCCTCAGCCGGCCGCCGCGCACACCGTGAGGATCGAACCGGTGCGCTGACGGACCTGGGCGCCGTCCACCGATACCGAGCAGGTGATCTGCTCGCCGAAATTGACCACCGTGACCGCCGCAGCCGTCGTCGCCGGCGGCGTCAGCGTCACCTGCTTGGTCCACGGCAGGGCCACGTTGAACTCGGTCTGCAATATCCCGCCGGTATCGATGTAGGCGATGCTGAGCGCCCTGCCGGTCCCGCTGACGCTGTAGACGATCGTCTCGGGCACCCCGGCGGTGGTCGAGGTCGTCGGTGGCGGCGTGGTTGGTGTGGTGCTGGGCGCCGGCGTCCGCGACGGGGGCGTGGTGGTCGGAACGCGCTTGGGAACCGGCGTACTCGGGGCCGTCGGCAACGGGGTCACCGGTGTCACGGTGGCCGAATTGCGTTGCGAGCCATTGGCGATCACCAGGGCGATGACCATGCCGACCACCAGCAGCACCGCGGCGCCGGCGACCAGGAACAGCCAGTTCGGGAACCGTGGGGGCTCCGGCGGTCCGCCCTCGCCGCCGCCTACTGGCCCACCCGGCGGGGGCTGGGGCGCCTCCCAGGGCTGTCGCGGCAGTTGCTCGGTGGGGTGCGGAGCCTGCGGCGGATAGCCGGGCGGGTACGTCGGGAGCTGCCCGGCGTAGGCCGGGTCGACGTAGGGCGGATAGCCGGCGGTCGGCGGTTCGGACGCTCCACCGCGCTGCCACGGCTGGTTAGAGCCCTCCGGTCGGTACGGATCGGTCATGCCCACCTCATGGCTTGCAGGGTACCTGCGGCGGGCGTCGGCGGCCGGGACGTCGGCGTGCCCGGCCTAAATTGCGGCCGCGCCCAGCGCTCTGATCGTCATCGCCCGCAACACCGCTCGCGAGCGCTCCGGGCCGGCTGACTTGGCGCCGGTGGGCTTCATGCTGTGCGGGGTCGAGTTCAGCAAGCCGAACGCGGCGTGGGCCATCAGCCGTGCATCGGTTTCGGCCAGACCCGTGTGCAGCGTGCGCAACACGCTCACCCACACCTCGACATACTGCCGCTGGGCGCTGCGCACCTGGCGCTGGGCGGCGGCCGGAAGATGTGCCAGGTCACGGTCCTGGATACGGATCAGATCCGGCTCGCCGAGGGCGAAGTCAAGGTGAAAGTCGACCAGGCCGTCCAGCACTTCCTGCGGGCCGTGTCCACCCGCTTCGACGGCGCGCGCCCCGGCGAGTAACCGGGTGCTGATACCGACCAGCAGCTCGACGAGCAGTGCTTCTTTGCCTGCGAAGTGTCGGTAAATGGCCGGACCGCTGACTCCTGCGGCCGCACCGATGTCCTCCAACCGCACTGCGGGGTAGCCGCCCTGGGCGAAGAGGCGTTCGGCGGCCGCGAGCAACTGGCTACGCCGGTCGGACTTCAGCCGGCTGCGCCGGTTGGCCGGCTCGTCGTTGCCCGCCGAGTCGGCCGAGGTGGACTTCGGAATGGAAGAAGCCATCACCCCTCCGCTCCATCGTGGACATCTCAGTTAATGGCCACTAACGTAACACCCGTCGCCTCGGAATACATCCGGCTTTGGGCGACATCGGTGGAGGCCCGATGGCAACTGCGATACCCGCGGCACAGGACGACTTGTCCTACGCCAGCGGCGGGGCCGAGCCCGCCCTGTTGGAGGCGACGATCGGCGCCACTCTCGCGGCGATCGCTAGCGCGTTCCCCGATCGCGATGCGTTGGTTGACGTTGCGTCGGGTCGGCGTTGGAGCTACGCCGAGTTCTTGGCCGAGGTGCGGCGACTGGCAACCGGGCTGCTGAAGGCCGGTATCGGCGCGGGGGAGCGAGTGGGCATCTGGGCGCCCAACTGTGCCGAATGGGTATTGACCCAGTACGCCACCGCCCAGATCGGCGCGATTCTGGTCAACGTCAATCCCGCCTACCGCTCCCACGAATTGGCCTATGCGCTCAAGCAGTCCGGGGCCGCGATGGTCATCTCGGCTTCGCGTTTCAAGACCTCCGATTACGTCGGAATGCTGGGGGAGGTGGCCCCCGAATGCCCGGATCTGCGCGAGGTGGTGTTCATCGACGGTCCCCGTTGGCAGGAGCTGGCCGGCACGTCGATCGATGCGACCGCACTGGCGCAGGTGGCCGCGACACTGGATGCCCGGGATCCGATCAATATCCAATACACCTCGGGCACCACGGGTTACCCCAAGGGCGCGACGCTGAGTCATCGCAACATCCTCAACAACGGCTACCTGGTCGGTGAGCTGCTCGGCTACACCGAAGCGGACCGGATCTGCCTTCCGGTGCCGCTCTACCACTGCTTCGGTCTGGTGATGGGGAGCCTGGCGGCGACCAGTCACGGCGCGACCATCGTCTTGCCGGGTCCCGGCTTCGATCCGGTGGCCACGCTGCGAGCGGTGCAGGATGAGGCGTGCACCAGCCTTTACGGGGTGCCCACCATGTTCATCGCCGAACTCGGTCTGGCTGACTTCGGCGAGTACGACCTGACCAGCCTGCGTACCGGGATCATGGCGGGATCGCCGTGCCCGGCTGAGGTGATGCGACGGGTCATCGACGACATGCACATGGCCGGGGTGGCGATCTGCTACGGCATGACCGAGACCTCCCCGGTCTCGGCCCAAACCCGCAGTGAGGACTCGCTGGAGCAGCGAGTGGAGACCGTCGGGCAGGTCGGCCCGCACCTGGAGATCAAGCTGACCGACCCGGGCACCGGTGCGACGGTGCCGCGTGGGCAGGTCGGCGAGCTGTGCACCCGGGGCTACTCGGTGATGACCGGTTACTGGAATGACCCGGACAAGACCGCGGCGGCTATCGACGCGGGCGGCTGGATGCACACCGGCGATCTGGCCGTGATGGATGGCGACGGCTACGTCCGAATCACCGGCCGGATCAAGGACATGGTGATCCGCGGCGGGGAGAACATCTACCCGCGCGAGATCGAGGAATTCCTCTACACCCATCCCGACATCCGCGACGCTCAGGTCATCGGCGTGCCCGACGAAACCTACGGCGAGGAGCTGATGGCGGTGGTGATGATGCGCGACGGGACGCCGCCGTTGACCGTCGAGGGGCTGCGGGAGTTCTGCGCGGGCCGGCTCGCGCACTTCAAGGTGCCGCGCTACGTGCGGGTCGTGGCCGAGTTCCCGATGACGGTCACCGGGAAGGTCCGCAAGGACCAGATGCGCCGGCAGGCAATCGAGCATTTGGGCGGCGGCTGACAAGGCTGCTCGAGAATGGTATTCTCTGGCATCAGTTAATGAACATTAACTGAAATGAGGAGGCGCGCGTGGCGATAGACAAGGTCGTGGCGACGGCGGCAGAGGCCGTGGCCGACGTCACCGACGGCGCGTCGCTGGCGGTAGGCGGGTTCGGACTCTGCGGCATCCCGGAGGCGTTGATCGAGGCCCTGCTGCAGCTCGGGGTCACCGATCTGGAGACGGTGTCCAACAACTGCGGTGTCGACGGTGTCGGACTGGGAGTGCTCTTGGAGCACAAGCGCATCCGCCGCACGGTCAGCTCCTATGTAGGTGAGAACAAGGAGTTCGCCCGGCAGTTCCTCTCCGGTGAGCTCGAAATGGAGCTGACCCCGCAGGGCACCCTCGCCGAGCGGCTGCGTGCCGGCGGCGCCGGCATCCCGGCGTTCTACACGCCCACCGGCGTGGGCACCCAGGTTGCCGACGGCGGCCTGCCGTGGCGCTACGACGGCGCCGGCGGGGTCGCGGTGGCCTCGCCGCCGAAAGAGACCCGGGAATTCGACGGCCGAACCTATGTCCTGGAGCGGGCGATCCGCACCGACTTCGCACTGGTGCACGCCTGGAAGGGTGACCGGCACGGCAACCTGGTCTACCGCGAGGCCGCCGCCAACTTCAACCCGGACTGCGCTGCGGCAGGCCGGATCACCATCGCCGAGGTCGAGCATCTGGTCGAGCCCGGCGAGATCTGCCCCGCCGAGGTGCACACCCAGGGAGTCTTCGTGCACCGGGTGGTGCACGTGCCTGATCCGATCAAGCGAATCGAGCGGGAGACGGTGCGTTAGTCATGACCCTCACCAGAGACGAGTTAGCCGCACGGGTGGCCGCCGAGCTGCGCGACGGGCAGTACGTCAACCTGGGCATCGGATTGCCCACCTTGATTCCCAACCACATCCCCGACGGCGTCAGCGTGGTGCTGCACTCGGAGAACGGAATCCTCGGAGTCGGCCCCTACCCGCTGCGCGAAGATCTCGACGCCGACCTGATCAATGCCGGCAAGGAGACCGTCACCACCCTGCCCGGCGCATCCTTCTTCTCGTCGTCGGCGTCGTTCGGAGTCATCCGCGGCGGCCACCTCGACGTGGCGGTCCTGGGCGCCATGCAGGTTTCGGCCGCCGGCGACCTGGCCAACTGGATGATTCCCGGCAAGATGATCAAAGGCATGGGCGGGGCGATGGACCTGGTGCACGGAGCGCGCCGGGTGATCGTGATGATGGAACACGCCGCCAAAGACGGCAGCGCCAAGATCGTCGAGCACTGCACGCTGCCGCTCACCGGCGCCCGCTGCGTCAACCGGGTCATCACCGACCTGGCCGTCGTCGACGTCACCGAGGACGGTCTGAAGCTGATCGAGACGGCCCCGGGTGTCACCGTCGACGAGGTCGTCGCGAAAACCGATGCCCCGCTGGATCTTTCGGCACTGTCATGACGTCACCGGTATTCGCTGACGAACACCGTCGTCTGGTCGCCGAGCTCAACGCCAAGCTGGCGGCGGCCGCCCTCGGCGGCAACGAGCAGTCCCGGCAGCGCCATGTGGCCCGCGGAAAACTGTTGCCACGCGACCGGGTTGACCGGTTGCTGGACCCCGGCAGCCCGTTCCTGGAACTGGCGCCGCTGGCCGCCGAAGGGATGTACGACAACGAGTGTCCCGGGGCCGGGATCATCACCGGCATCGGGCGGGTCGCTGGGCGCGAATGCGTGATCGTCGCCAATGACGCCACCGTCAAGGGTGGCACCTACTACCCGGTGACGGTCAAAAAGCACCTGCGTGCCCAAGAGGTGGCACTGGGCAATCGGCTGCCCTGCCTGTACCTGGTGGACTCCGGGGGAGCGTTCCTGCCCCGCCAGGACGAAGTCTTCCCCGACCGTGAGCACTTCGGCCGCATCTTCTACAACCAGGCGACCATGAGCGCTGCGGGCATTCCGCAGATCGCGGCGGTACTCGGCTCGTGCACCGCCGGCGGCGCCTACGTCCCGGCGATGAGCGACGAGGCCGTCATCGTCCGCGAGCAGGGCACCATCTTCCTGGGCGGACCGCCGCTGGTGAAGGCCGCGACCGGCGAAGTGGTGACCGCCGAAGAACTCGGCGGCGGCGACCTGCACTCCAAGGTCTCCGGGGTCACCGACTATTTGGCCGACGACGACGAGCACGCGCTGCGCATCGTGCGCCAGATCGCGGCGACCCTCGGGCCGCGCCCGGAAAGCCCTTGGGAGATCAGCGACTCCGCCGAGCCCCAGCATGACCCGGCCGAGCTCTACGACGTAGTTCCGCCGGATCCACGGGTGCCCTATGACGTGCGGCAGGTGATAGTCCGGCTGGTCGACAACAGCGAGTACAGCGAGTTCAAGGCCGAGTACGGCAAAACCCTGGTGACCGCGTTCGCGCGCATCCACGGCCACCCGGTCGGGATCATCGCCAACAACGGGGTGCTGTTCGGTGAATCCGCGCTCAAGGGGGCGCACTTCATCGAACTGTGCGACAAGCGCTCGATCCCACTGGTGTTCCTGCAGAACATCGCCGGGTTCATGGTCGGCCGCGACTACGAGGCCGGTGGTATCGCCAAGCACGGGGCCAAGATGGTCACCGCGGTGGCCTGCGCGCGGGTGCCCAAGCTGACGGTCGTGATCGGCGGCTCCTACGGGGCGGGCAACTACTCCATGTGTGGTCGGGCGTATTCGCCGCGGTTCCTGTGGATGTGGCCCAACGCGCGGATCTCGGTGATGGGTGGTGAGCAGGCGGCGTCGGTGCTGGCCACCGTGCGCGGCGATCAACTCGATGCCGCCGGCAAGCCGTGGTCGGCGGCCGACGAGGAAGCCTTCAAGGCGCCGATCCGCGAGCAATACGAGGTGCAGGGCAATCCGTACTACTCGACCGCCCGGTTGTGGGACGACGGGATCATCGACCCGGCCGACACCAGAACAGTTCTGGGCCTGGCGCTTTCGGTCTGCTCGAACGCGCCTTTGGACCCGGTCTCCTACGGCGTATTCCGGATGTGAGCGCACATGTTTGAAACCGTCTTGATAGCCAACCGCGGTGAGATCGCGGTCCGGGTGATCCGCACCCTGCGCCGGATGGGCATCCGATCCGTAGCCGTCTACAGCGACGCCGACGCCGGGGCGCGCCATGTGCGCGAAGCCGACACCGCGGTGCGCCTGGGGCCGGCACCGGTGCTGGAGAGCTACCTGTCGATACCCAAGGTGCTCGAGGCCGCCGCGACCACCGGCGCCCAGGCCATCCACCCCGGCTACGGATTCCTCTCCGAGAACGCTGGATTCGCGGCCGCCTGCGAGCGGGCCGGAGTGGTCTTCATCGGGCCGCCGGCCCGGGCCATCGAGGTGATGGGCGACAAGATCTCCGCGAAGAACACCGTCACCGCCTTTGAGGTGCCGGTGGTTCCGGGCATCGCCAAACCCGGTCTGTCCGACGACACCCTGGTGGAAGCAGCCGGCGAGATCGGCTACCCGGTGCTGATCAAGCCGTCGGCCGGCGGTGGTGGCAAAGGCATGCACCTGGTGGAGGAGCCTGCCCAGCTGCGCGCGGCGCTGGCCACCGCGCGGCGCGAGGCGGCCTCGGCGTTCGGTGACGACACCTTGTTCTTGGAGCGCTTCGTGCTGCGGCCGCGCCACATCGAGGTGCAGGTGCTCGCCGACACCCAGGGCAACGTGGTGCACCTCGGCGAACGCGAATGCAGCCTGCAGCGCCGCCACCAGAAGGTGATCGAAGAGGCGCCGTCGCCGCTGCTGGACGCCGCCACCCGCGACCGGATCGGCACGGCGGCCTGCAACACCGCCCGCAGCGTGGACTACGTCGGCGCCGGCACGGTGGAATTCATCGTCTCCGCCGATCGCCCGGATGAGTTCTTCTTCATGGAGATGAACACCCGGCTGCAGGTGGAACACCCCGTCACCGAAGCGATCACCGGCCTGGACCTGGTCGAGTGGCAGCTGCGGGTGGCCGCCGGGGAGAAGCTGTCCGTCACCCAGGACGACATCACCTTGACGGGGCACGCCATGGAGGCCCGGGTATATGCCGAGGACCCGGCTCGTGGCTTCTTGCCTACGGGAGGGCGGGTGCTGGCGGTGCACGAACCCACCGGCACGGGGGTACGGGTGGACTCGTCGTTGCAGGACGGCACCGTTGTCGGCAGCGACTACGACCCGATGCTGTCCAAGGTGATCGCGCACGGGGCCGACCGGGCGCAGGCACTGGTGCGCCTCGACGCGGCGCTGGCCGGCACGGCGGTGTTCGGCGTGCAGACCAACGTCGAGTTCCTGCGGTTTCTGCTGGCCGATGAGCGGGTGATCGCGGGTGACCTGGACACCGAACTGCTGGATGCGCGGTCGGGCGATTTCGCGCCGGTGCCCGCACCCGACGATGTGTTGGCCGCCGGTGGCCTCTATCGCCAGTGGGCGCTCTCGGGGCGATTTCGGCGCGATAATGCTCGCTCAGCGGGCGAAACCGCGCCGAGATCGCTGTGGGCGGCCCCGAGCGGATGGCGAATCGGCGCGGCGGCGCCGGTGCGTACCGAGATGCACACCCCGCTGCGCACCGAGACGGTGTCGGTGTGGGGCCTGCCCTACGCCGCGCAGGTGCAGATCGGTGACGGCGAGACCCAGAGCGCCAGCGCCCATGTCGAAGGCGACCAGCTGATCGCCACGGTGGCCGGGCGGCAACGCCGCTACCTGTTCGCCGAAGACGACGGTCAACTGTGGATCTGCGACGAACGCGGAAGCTGGCAGCTGCGAGAGGCCGAAGTGGTGCGTGTGCACCGCGGCGGCGCAACCCGCAGCGCAGAGATCGCCAGCCCGATGCCGGGCACCGTGATCGCCGTCAGTGCCGCATCGGAATCGACTGTCGGCGAAGGTGATCCGGTGCTCGTGGTCGAGGCGATGAAGATGGAGCACACCCTGACCGCCCCGATTTCCGGCCGGGTGCAGGTGTTGGTAGCGGTGGGCGATCAAGTGAAGGTGGATCAGGTGCTGGCGCGGCTGATCCCGGAGGAAGAGACCGAGGAAGCGAAATCATGACCACCATCGAGGCAGGAACCCTGCCGAGCCACTACCTGGACCTGCGCGACACCGTCGCTGAATTCGCCCGCACCGTCGTCGCTCCGGTGGCGGCCAAGCACGACGAAGAGCACAGCTTCCCCTACGAAGTGATCGCGAAGATGGGGGAGATGGGGCTGTTCGGCCTGCCGTTCCCCGAGGAGTACGGCGGGATGGGCGGCGACTACTTCGCCCTGGCGCTCGCCTTGGAGGAACTCGGCAAGGTCGACCAGTCGGTGGCGATGACCCTGGAGGCCGGGGTGGGCCTGGGGGCGATGCCGATCTACCGGTTCGGCTCCGAAGAACAGAAGCAGACCTGGCTGCCGGATCTGGTGAGCGGTCGCACGCTGGCGGGATTCGGCCTGACCGAACCGGGCGCCGGCTCCGATGCCAGCGGCACCAGGACCACCGCCCGCCGCGACGGCGACGAGTGGGTGATCAACGGCACCAAGCAGTTCATCACCAACTCCGGAACCGACATCACGTCACTGGTGACCGTCACCGCCGTCACCGGAACCCGGCCCGACGGCAAGAAGGACATCTCCACCATCATCGTGCCCTCCGGCACAGCGGGATTCACCGTGGAACCGGCCTACAACAAGGTCGGCTGGAACGCCTCGGACACCCACCCGCTCACCTTCGCCGACGCCCGCGTTCCCCAAGCCAACCTGCTCGGTGACGAGGGCCGGGGCTACGCGAACTTCCTGTCCATCCTCGATGAGGGCCGTATCGCGATCGCCGCGGTGGCCACCGGGGTGGCGCAGGGTTGCGTGGACGAAAGTGTGAAGTACGCCGGCGAGCGTGAGGCGTTCGGCCAGACGATCGGCTCCTACCAGGCGATCAGCTTCAAGATCGCCCGGATGGAGGCGCGTGCTCACGTCGCCCGTACCGCCTACTACGACGCCGCCGCGAAGATGTTGGCGGGCAAGCCGTTCAAGAAGGAGGCGGCGATCGCCAAGATGATCTCCTCGGAAGCGGCGATGGACAACGCCCGCGACGCCACCCAGATCCACGGCGGCTACGGCTTCATCAACGAGTACCCGGTGGCCCGGCACTATCGCGACAGCAAGATCCTCGAGATCGGCGAGGGCACCACCGAGGTGCAGCTGATGCTCATCGCGCGATCGTTGGGGCTGTGATGGGGAAGTCCTCCGCCGAGTGTGAATCCTGCGACGCCGTGTCGGCGTGTCGCGTCGCAGGATTCACACTCGGCGCCAGAAAGAGCGGAAGGGAAACGGCGTGAGCAAGACGGTCGAGCAGCGTGGGCTGTGGTTCGAGGAGTACGAGATCGGCACCATCTACGCCCACCGGCCCGGGCGGACCATCACCGAAGCCGACAACGTGCTGTTCACCACGCTGACTATGAACACCCAATCGCTGCACCTGGATGCGGCGTGGGCGGCCCAGCAACCGGGCTTCCGCGGTGAGCGCCTGGTGAATTCGATGTTCACCCTCTCCACGCTGGTCGGCCTGTCGGTGTCGCAGCTGACGCTGGGCACCATCGTGGCCAACCTGGGCTTCTCGGAGGTGTCGTTCCCCAAGCCGGTGTTTCACGGCGACACGCTGTACGCCGAGACGGTCTGCACCGACAAGCGGGAGTCCAAGAGTCGCCCCGGCGAGGGCATCGTGACGTTGGAGCACGTCGGGCGTAACCAGAACGGCGACATCGTCGCCCGCGCGGTACGCACCACGCTGGTGCGCAAGAAGCCCGCGGGGGACCAGTGAGCGCCGGTCCGGCCTGGCTGTTCTGCCCGGCAGATCGCCCGGAGCGATACGGCAAGGCGGCCGCGGTCGCCGACGTGGTGATCCTGGACCTGGAAGACGGTGTGGCCGCGGCGGATCGGCCCGCCGCCCGCGAAGCGCTGCGGAGCACACCCCTTGACCCGGAGCGGACCGTGGTGCGGGTGAACCCCGCCGGGACCGAGGACCAGGCCCGCGACCTGGAGGCCCTGGCCGACACCGCCTACACCACGGTGATGCTGGCCAAGACCGAATCCGCCGCACAGGTCGCCGCGCTGGCGCCACGGCAGGTGGTGGCCCTGATCGAGACGCCACGCGGCGCGGTGTTCTGCGCCGAGATCGCCGCCGCACAGCAGTGCGTCGCGATGATGTGGGGCGCCGAAGATCTGGTCGCCGCAATGGGCGGCGGCTCCAGCCGGCACGCTGACGGCCGGTATCGCGATGTGGCCCGCCACGTGCGCTCGAGTGTGCTGTTGGCCGCATCGACGTTCGGCCGGGCCGCATTGGACGCCGTCTACCTCAACATCGGCGACCTCGACGGGCTCAAAGCCGAAGCACTCGATGGCGCCGCGGTCGGATTCGCTGCTACGGTGTGCATCCACCCGAGCCAGATCGCGGTGGTCCGCGACGCCTATCGGCCCGCCCCGGAACGGGTTGACTGGGCGCGCAGGGTGCTCGCCGCGGCGCAGACCGAGCGCGGGGTGTTCGCGTTCGAAGGACAGATGGTCGACTCCCCGGTGCTGCGGCACGCGGAAGCCATCCTGCGGCGAGCGGATTGACGCACCAGGAGGACTGACACCGCATGCGCATCTCCCAGATCATCGAGACACCGGTGCGACTGCGCGGCGAGGTCGCCAACGCCTTGGTGGATTTCTCCCGGCACACGGTGTCACTGGTCGCGGTGGTCAGCGATCAGATCCGCGACGGGAAGCCGGTGACCGGTATCGCGTTCAATTCGATCGGCCGATTCGCCCAGAGCGGCATCCTGGCCGATCGGATGATCCCGCGGGTGCTGCGCGCGAATCCCGAGTCGTTGCTTGACGACGCCGGCCGGATCGATCCCGCGAGGGTGCTCAGTTGTGCGCTGGCCGACGAGAAGCCCGGCGGGCACGGCGACCGGGCCGGTGCGGCGGCCGCACTGGAGTTGGCCTGCTGGGACCTCAATGCCAAACTCGCCGACGAGCCCGCCTACCGCACCATTGCCGGGTATTTCGGCCGCGACACCGTCCCCGCCGCCGTGCCGGTGTATGCCGCCGGTGGCTACTACTACCCCGGCGACGACTCGGACGCCGGCCTGGATCGGCTGCGCAGCGAGATCCGTGGCTATCTCGACATGGGCTACGACGCGGTCAAGATGAAGATCGGCGGCGCGTCGACGAGCGAGGACCTGGCGCGCATCGAGGCCGTGATCGACATCGTCGGCAGCGGTGCCCGGGTCGCGGTCGACGCCAACGGCCGGTTCGGCGAGGCCGCCGCGGTGCAATGGGCCCACGCGCTGCGCCCGTATGGACTGCGCTGGTACGAAGAGCCCGGTGATCCGCTCGACTTTGCGTTGAATGCCGCGGTCATTGCGGCCTACGACGGTGCCATCGCCACCGGAGAGAACCTGTTCTCGGTGCGCGACGCGACCAACCTGCTTCGTTACGCCGGTATGCGGCCGGGCAGCGACATCTTCCAGATGGACGCCGGACTCAGCTACGGCCTGACCGAATACGCCCGAATGATCGAGGTCCTGGAAGCGAACGGCTTCGATCGCCGCTTCGCCTTCCCACACGGCGGGCACCTGATCAATCTGCACATCGTGGTCGCGTTGGGCCTGGGCGGCTGCGAGTCCTACCCCGGGGTGTTCGCACCGTTCGGCGGCTACGCACCGGGTTGTGTGCTGGCCGAGGGCACCATCGCGCCGACCGACGCGCCGGGCTTCGGGCTGGAGGAGAAGCCCGACCTGGCCGCCGTGATCGCCGACCTGGTGGGATGAGCAGATGAAGATCGCGGTCATCGGATGCGGCGCCATGGGTTCCATCTATGCCGCCAAGCTGGCGGCGGCCGGCAACGACGTGCTGGCGGTGGACCGGTCAAGCGCGCACGTCGAGGCCATCGCCGCGGGCGGCCTGCGGATCAGCGGACCGCAACCTGACCAGGTGGTTCCCATGCGCGCGGCCACCACCGCGCCGGATGAGCCGATGGATCTGGTGGTGTTGGCGGTCAAGGCCGCCGACGTCGCCACCGGGGCCAACCAGGCACTGCCGCTGCTCGGCGAGGACACGCCGGTGTTGACCATCCAGAACGGACTCGGATCGGCAGACACCGTCGCCGACATCGTCGGAACAGCCCGGGTGGCGGTCGGCATCGCCAGCGGCTTCGGGGCCTCTCGTCCCGCCCCGGGGCATGTGCACCACAACGCGATGCGTGCTGTCCGGTTCGGCGCCTATGCGGCGCTGCCGTTTTCGACGGTCGATCAGATCGCTCGGGTGTGGTCCGAGGCGGGATTCGACGCCGCCGCGGTCGCCGATATCGCTGCCATGCAGTGGGAGAAGCTGATCTGCAACGCCGCCTACAGCGCGCCGTGCGCGCTGACCGGCATGACGGTGGGGCAGGTCATGGACGACGCAGACATGGGACCGGTCAGCCGGGCCACCGCAACCGAGGCCTGGACGGTGGCGCGCGCCGCCGGAATCGGCATCGATGTGGCAGACCCGGTCGCGCATGTCCGGGCCTTCGGAGCGCAGATGCCGAACGCCAAACCGTCTGCGCTGCTGGATCATCTGGCCCGCCGAGTCAGCGAGATCGACGTCATCAACGGCGCTGTGGTGCGCACGGCCGCGCAGGTGGGGGAGCAGGTCCCGGTGAATGCCACCCTGACCGCGCTGGTCAAAGCGGTTGAACGTCAGTGGATAACGCCGTAGGGCTGAACACCACGCCGACCGGCGTTCAGCTCCGCCCGGTTTTCGCCGGCGGCGCTAGCGTGGATTGGCATGACCGATGACAAGGCGCGGGTGGACCTGAGCGGGTCCCCACAGACCATGCTCGCGACGCTGTACGCCAAGGCGCTGGATGCCGATCTGCCCGAACCCATCCTGGGAGACCGCTACGCCAAGGAAGTGGTCGCACGCATCGACTACGACTGGCGCAAGACCACCATCACCGCGGCCCGATCACCGTCGGTGACCACCCGCTCGGCACACTTCGACATCTGGGCTCGCCGATTTCTGGCGGCCAACCCCGATGCCGTGGTGCTGCACCTGGGTTGTGGGCTCGACGCCCGATACTTCCGGCTGCAGCCCGGCGATGGAGTCGACTGGTACGACATCGATTACGCGTCGGTGGCCGACCTGCGCCGGCAGCTGCTTCCGGAGCGACCCCACAATCATGTGGTGGCGGCATCGGTCACCGACCCGGCGTGGTTCGCCGAAATCCCCACCGGCCGGCCGACATTGATGCTGGGCGAAGGCCTGACCATGTACCTCACCGAATCGGACGGCGTGGCGTTGCTGCGCCGGGTGGTCGAGCACGCCCCGGGTGGGGAGTTGCAGTTCGACGCCTTCAACTGGCTGGGCGTCAAATCGCAGTGGTCCAACGCGGTGGTCCGCAGATCCGGGGCGAAGCTGCACTGGGCGATCAACGGCCCCGACGACATTCTTGCCGCGATACCGGGCACCCGGCTCCTGCAATGGGAGCGCTGGTTCGAGTCGGCCACGTACGCCCAACTGCCGCGCGCCTACCGGGCGCTGGGCAAGGCGATGTCGCTGATTCCGGCGGTGGCGAACATGTCGCAGTACCACCGCTACGCGTTCTGACCTGCGCAGTCGGGGCGGCCCACAACACCATTGACGAATTACGTTACGTAATGTAATTGTTTAGAGCGTGAGTCGTTCCCAACGGATGCCACAGTGACGGCGAGCCCGGACCAGGCCCCGGCCGGTCGCGGACGCCCGCGTGATCCGCGCACCGAGCAGGCCATCATCGAGGCCACCCGGCGGCTGCTGGCCCGCGACGGCTACGACCAGGTGTCCATCGAGGCGATCGCCCGCGAGGCAGACGTCAGCCGACCCACCGTCTACCGGCGTTGGCCGTCGAAGACCCACCTGGTGTTCGACGCGGTCTTCGGTGCCGCCGAGGTCGGTGACGTGCTGACCAGCTCGGGCGATTTCGAAGCCGACCTGCGCCAATTCGTTGCCGGCGTGTTCGAGTTCTGGCGCGCACCGGACGTGGCTGCCGCGGCACTGGGCATCCTGGCCGATCGCCACCGCGATCCGGAACTGTTCATCCGCACTCAACAGCTGCTGGACGAGACGACCCGGACCGCGTTCGGGGTTCTGGTGAGCGCCGGCATTGACCAAGGTGTGCTCGATGCCGACATCGATATCGAGATCGCCTATGACGCATTGGTGGGCACCAGCTTCTACGTCGCCCAAGTCTTGGCCACCGACACCGTCGATGCCGCCGCCGACAGGCTGTGCACCCTGCTGCTGCAGGGAATGAGAAAAAAGGAGAACCGGGATGAGTGACGAGTTATCGGATCTGTCTGAGGCATTCGGGTCTCTGCTCGACGAGGTCCGTGCGGTCGAGCAGCGCCTATTGAATGCCGATCCGCCGTTGGAGGAGGCTGACGTCCTCGACGGCTACCGATGGGCGTTGAGTCTGCTGCGCGTCGCCTCCGAGGCCTACATCTGGGGCGATGCGGACAAGCCGATCCTGGTCGACGTGATCGGTCCCTATCTCAAATGGGGCGGCGACAATTCGGATGCCTTCTACCAGCTGGCGCCGGTCGACCCGAGCCGCAGCTACCGGGTCACCGGCAACCGCGGCGACGCGGTCTATCTGTCCATGACCGTCTACGGCGGGCCCGACGACGGCCGCTACAGCGACCGCATCATCGACACCATCAACGATCGCGACGTCGGTTGCGACGCCGACGGAAACTTCGAATTCGTCATCAGTGCGACGGAGCAGCAGGGCAATTGGCTCAAACTGGAGCCCGACGCCGTGTTCATCCTGACCCGCGACTATCTCACCGACTCCGGGACCGATCGGCGCGTGCAGTGGAAGATCGAGGCGCTCGATGACACTGGCCGGCGCCCTGACACCCGGGCCGATCTGAGCCGGCGGATGCGCGCGGCGCGCACTTGGATCCGTGAACAGGCCGCCATGGCGCCCGTGCGGCTGCCGGCCAACGTGCTGCAGGAGCCCTACCCGGTTCCCAGCCGCACCGTGGGCTGGGCCGCCGGCGATGCCGCCTATTCGATGGGGGCCTACGAACTGCAACCCGGACAGGCGCTGGTCATCGAAGGAACATCGCCGGAGTGTGTGTTCTGGAATCTGTGCCTGTGGAATCCGTTCCTGCACACCTACGACTACACCCGCGAGCGGGTCACCATCAACGGCTCGCACGTCACCTATGCCCCCGACGGGTCCTGGCAGATCGTGATCAGCGAAACCGATCCCGGACATCCGAACTGGGTGTCCACCGCGGGCCGGTCCAAAGGCCTGATCTGGCTGCGCTGGTTCCTACCCGAGGCCACGCCCGACCCACTGAGCTGCCGGGTCGTCGACGTCGCAGAGCTGGCCTCATGAGCGCCGCCACTCGTCCGGGCGCCATCCGGCTTGAAGACCTTGCCAACCCGGTCTTTCCCGAGGCCGCGGCCCCGATGCGCGAAGGCCTAGCAGGCTACGGCGCGGTCCTGCAACTCACGCCGGAAGCACTGCTGCAGGCCGCAACCGAGCGAACTGGCCTGGACAACTGGGGCGACAACGGATTCCGCGAACGCCTCGACGTGCTGTGCGAATCGCTGGTCACCGAGGCCGACCTGTCCGGTGTCGGCCGGGCGATGGCATTCGAACAACTGGTGGGCCACCTGGTCAACCGGCTTCGACTGGAAGACCTGATCGCGGCGAACCCCGAGATCGAGAGCGTCGAGATCGACCGCCCGATCATCATCTGCGGTCTGCCACGCACCGGCACCACGCACCTGCACAACCTGATCGCCGCCGACCCGGCACTGCGCTACCTGCCGTACTGGGAGAGCATGGAGCCGGTTGCCACGCCGGGTGAACCCGATCCGCAGGCCAGGCGTGACCGCTGCGCCGTCGGCCTGGATCTGATCAACACCTCGATGCCCGAGTTCAAGCGCATGCACGACATGACCGTTGACCACGCGCACGAAGAGATCCAGCTGCTGGGCAATGACATCTCCGGAATGCTCTTCGAATGTAGTTACTACCTCCCGACATTCGCGCAGCACTACAAGACGCACGATCAGACCGCGTCGTACGCATACATGAAGCGCACCCTGCAGGCGCTGCAATGGCTACGCGGTGGGACCCGCTGGGTGCTCAAATCGCCGCAGCATCTGGAGCAGTTCCCCGCGCTATATGCCACCTTCCCCGACGCCACCTTCGTGGTCACCCATCGGGATCCGGTCGAGGTGACGCGATCGATGGCGACCATGATCAGCTACGCGGCACGTATGGCCTGCGACCAACCGGATCCGGTCAAGATCTCGAAGTACTGGCTGGACCGGGCCGACGACCTGCTCACCGGCTGCCTACGCGACCGCGACGTGCTGCCGGCGGCGCAGTCCGTCGACGTGCGGTTCGAGGACTTCATGGCCGACGAGGACGGAACCGTCGCCGCCATCTATGAGCTTGCGGGCCAGCCCCTTGACACCCGGGCCAAAGAAGCGATGACGCAATTCTGCGTCGAGCACCCCCGCGGGCGCTACGGCGCGGTCGACTACCAGCCGGCCGGTCTGGGGCTAGATGCCGACGAAGTGGCAAACCGACTGCGCGCCTACCGAAACCAATTCGTCGACGACTAATGGGAGAAACCATGAATCAACCGATCACCGCGGACGCCTGGGTCGCCACCGAACTCGGTGACCCGGCCAAAGTGCTGGCCCGCCAGAGCGTCGAGGTACGCGCGCCCGGACCCGGTGAAGTCCGGGTCGCCGTCAACGCGTTCTGCCTCAATTTCAACGACATCGACATCATCGGTGGCCGCTACACGACGCTGCCATTGCAGCCGCCGTTCGTGCCCGGCATGGAGACGGTCGGAGTCGTGGAAAGTGCCGGCCAGGGCGCCGAACACCTCGTCGGCCGGCGCATCGTCGGCATCCCGGTGATGGCCTTCGGCGGGTACGCCTCCTACGCGATCGTGGATGCGGCGACCGCGCTGGACCTGCCGGACTGGGTCAGCGATGTCGACGGCGCCGCCTTGCACTACCCGTTCCACCTGGGCTGGTTCGCATTGCGGGAACGTGGTCGCCTCAAGCCGGGGGAGACCCTGCTGGTGCACGCCGCCGCGGGCGGCACCGGATCCGGCGCGTTGGTGCTCGGCAAGGCGCTGGGCGCACGGGTGATCGCCACCGCCGGAAGCGACGAGAAGGTCGCCTTCTGCAAGGAACTCGGCGCCGACCACGCGATCAATTACCGCAACGGTGACTGGGTCGAGCAGGTCGTGGACCTGACCTACGGCCGTGGTGTCGACGTCGCGTTCGATGCGGTCGGCGGCGACGTGGCGGTGGAGACCTTCAAGTGCATGGGTTTGAACGGCCGGTACCTGATGGCCGGGTTCGCCCAGGACATCGCCCTGGAGGACGGCGACTACCTCTCGCCACGGCCCATCGCCTACAGCAACTTCGACGTGTGCGGGGTATGCCTGGTCTATGTCAACGACCCGGTGGCGATCCGGCGCACCCTGGGCTTCAACTGGCCGGCCCGCTCGGAAGGACTGGAAGCCCACGCGAAGATCCTGGAGATGCTGCGTACCGGGAAGATCCGTACCGTCGTCGGCGCAGAGGTTCCCTGGACCGATCTGCCGAATGCCTTGGAACGCATGGCCGCCCGCCAGACCATCGGCCGCCTGGTGGTCAGCACCGGCCATCACGGGTGACTTGCCCGGATCAAAACCGATGGCTTTCGATGTCTAAGGTCACTTCCGGCTGAGCGCGCGGCCACCGTAGCCTGGCGAACATGATTCCGTTGGGGCCGCCGCCCCCGGCGCCGGTCGCCAAACCCCGCCGCCGGGGTGGACCGCGCGGGCCGGTCTTCCTCGGCGCCAACATCGTGGTGCTGGGCTGGCTGGTCGTCGCGGTCGCGTTGCTGGTCGCGCACAACGTCGTTGCGCACCCAATCTGGCTGCCGGTGCACGCGCTGCTGCTCGGTGCGGCCACCAATGCGATCGTGATCTGGTCGGGACACTTCACCACCACGCTGTGCCGGGTTCCCGACCCGCCGCAATGGCACCTGGTGGCCAAACTGGTACTGCTCAACGTCGCCGTCGTCTCGACCCTGGCCGGTGTCGCCTTCAACACCGAGGCCCTGACCGGGATGGGTGGCACGGCCGTGGCCGTGGTCGCCGTCGCCCACGGCGTCGAGTTGATCGCGATGAAGAAGCGCGCCCTGTCGGCGCGCTTCGACTACCTGGTCGGTTTCTACCTGGCCGCCATCGCAGCGCTGCTGGCCGGATCAGCGACCGGTGCTGCCATGGCTTTCGGTGTGGCCCGATGGTATGCACGGCTGTGGACCACCCACGTGCACGTGATGCTCTACGGGTGGATCGGGCTGACGGTGGTGGGCACCTTGTTCACCCTGTGGCCCACCACAATCCGGGAAAAGATCACCCCTCGTAACTTTGCCATGGCCCAACGGGCGCTGCCGACGCTGACGGTGGGCCTATCTGTCACGGCTGCCGGTCTGCTCACCAACAGCTGGTGGCTCACCGCGGCAGGACTGCTGGGTTATGCGGTCGGAGTCGGCTTGTCCATCGTCGGGTTGTGGCCAGGGCGCAGCTTTACTGGACCTGCGGCCTGGATGCTGGTCGGAGCGACGGCCTGGCTCGGTGTTGCCGTCCTGATCGAGATGACCCGGCTGATCGCAGGCCGCTCCGTCGATGTGCTGCCCGCGTTCGTGGAGAACACCCTGCTGCCGCTGCTGGCGGTCGGATTCGTTGCGCAGATCCTGATGGGCGCGCTGAGCCAGCTGCTACCGATCCTGGTGGCCAACGGCCCACCCGTCCGCAAAGCAGTCATCGGCTATCTGGATCAAGGCTGGCAGGCCCGGGTGTGCGCGATCAACATCGCCGTACCGCTGGTCGCCGGGCCGTGGCCGCCGCCGCTGCCGTTGATCGGCTGGGTGCTGGCCGCGGTCGCGGTCGCCAGCTTCGTCCTGTTGGCGCTGCGGCTCGCGCTGCCCGTGGCGCTGCGCGGCCCGCTCGACATCGACGCGATCGCGCCGCATTCCCGGGCGGTCACCGGGGCTGTCGCCGTTGTCGCGGTGGCCGCGGTCGCCGCCGCTCTGGGGCTCGGAATCGGCGGTCCCGCACCGTCGGGGGCCACCGGTATCTCCGGGGAGGCACGCACCGTCGACGTCACGCTGAAGAACATGCGGTTCTCCCCGGACGTGATCAATGTGCCGGCCGGAACCCGACTGGTGCTGCGAGTCACCAACGTCGACGGATTGCCGCACGACTTGTACGTCGACACCGGCGAGCACACCCCGCGGTTGAGCCGCGGCCAGACCGCGGTGCTGGATCTCGGTGCGGTGCAACAGGACCGCGAGGCGTGGTGCGACGTACCCGGTCACCGGGCTGCGGGCATGACGATGACGATCCACGCCATCGGTGGTGCCCCCCGCCATGAGCACACCGGCGCGGGGCATGGTGGACTGCCCGCGCCGACCGCTTTGGACCTGGCCGCCGATCCGTCCCCGGGCTGGACACCGCGCGACGCGGTGCTCGCACCGGCGACCCCGGGCGTGCATCGGGTGGAACTACGCGCCGTCGACCGGGAACTGGAGATCGCGCCCGGCCGCAGGGAGATCCGCTGGACCTTCGGCGGCGTCGAACCGGCGCCGACGCTGCACGGCAGGGTCGGGGACACCTTCGAGATCACATTGAGCAACGACGCGACCATGGGCCACGGAATCGACTTTCACGCTGGAGCGCTCGCCCCGGACCAGCCGATGCGCACCTTGGCGCCGGGGGAGCGGCTGGTCTACCGGTTCACGGCGCATCGGGCCGGCGCCTGGCTCTATCACTGCAGTACCCCGCCGATGGCGCTGCACATCGCCAACGGCATGTACGGGGCGGTGATCATCGACCCACCCGGGTTGCCGACGGTGAACCGGGAATACGCCCTGGTCGGCGCCCAGCTCTACGCGAGCGCACCTGATTCCGACGCCCAAACCACGGCCATCCGCGCCGGCCAGCCCGACGGTTGGATGTTCAACGGCACCGCGGCTCAGTACATGCACGCCCCGCTGCCGGCGCGCACCGCCGAACGGGTGCGTGTCTGGGTGGTCAACGCCGGTCCGAGCGACTCGATCGCATTCCACGTCGTCGGGTCCCAGTTCGATACCGTCTACAAAGAGGGCGCCTGGCTGCTGCGGCCCGGCGGTTCAGCGAGGCTCGACGGAGGAGAGGCGAGGCTGGGACCGCCGCATGAGCCGAGCGACCCGTCGGCCCCGGCGGGCGGATCGCAGGTCCTCGACCTGGCGCCCGCCCAGGGCGGCTTCGTCGAGCTCACCTTCCCCGAACCGGGCCATTACCCGTTCATGGACCACGACATGCGGCATGCCGAGAACGGGGCGCACGGCGTCTTCGAGGTGACGGGTTAGCCCAGAACCCGTACCTCTACCCCCGTCGCCCCGCCGCCCCGTCGAGCGTGAAGTTGGCTTCACTCTCGGAGCCCGAACGTGCACCTACCTTCACGCTGGGCGGAGCTGCGACGTCGACGCGTTCACTGCCAGCTGAGGTGGTGCAGCGGAGCGCGGCGATCCCGGTGTGTGGTGCATTCGCTGGCATAATGAGATCAGCGTCACAAGGAGGCTCGCATGGGCCAGCTGCCAGGCATTACCGGTCCCCAGGTCGCCCTGGAGCCTGTGCAGCTGATCGGGCCGGACGGGGCGCCCACCACCGAGAATCGCTACAGCCGGGACCTGCCCGAAGAAACCCTCTGTTGGCTCTATGAGCTGATGGTGCTCACCCGAGAACTCGACACCGAACTGGTCAACCTGCAGCGCCAGGGCGAGCTGGGGCTCTATGCGTCGAGCCGAGGCCAGGAGGCGGCCCAGGTCGGCGCCGCCGCGTGCCTGCGCAAGACCGACTGGCTGTTCCCGCAGTACCGCGAGCTGGGCGTCTTCGTCACCCGGGGAATCCCGCCGTGGCATGTCGCGGCTGCCTGGCGCGGAACCTGGAACGGCGGGCTGGAGTTCACCGAGAAGAATTGCGCGCCGATCTCGGTTCCGATCGGTACCCAGGCGCTGCACGCGGTGGGCGCGGCGATGGCCGCCCAACGCCTGGCCGAGGATTCCGTCACCGTCGCCTTTGTCGGCGACGGCGCAACCAGCGAGGGTGACGTACACGAGGCACTGAATTTCGCCGCCGTGTTCAGCGCCCCGTGCGTGTTCTACGTGCAGAACAACCAATGGGCCATCTCCGTGCCGCTGAGCAAGCAGACCGCCGCTGTCTCGCTGGCGCATAAGGCGATCGGCTACGGCATGCCCGGTATCCGGGTGGACGGCAACGACCCGCTGGCCTGCTACGCGGTGATGGCCGAAGCCGCCGAGCGGGCGCGACACGGTGATGGCCCGAGCCTGGTCGAGGCCGTCACCTACCGGCTCGGACCGCACACCACCTCCGATGATCCGACCCGCTACCGCAGCGACGCCGAAGTCGACCAGTGGACGGCGCTCGACCCGATCCCGCGTTACCGCACCTACCTGCGCAATATCGGCGTGTGGTCGCAGCGCTTGGCGGACCGGGTCGAGGCTCGGGCCAAGCGCGTACGCAGCGAGCTGCGAGACGCCACCGTCGGGGCTGCCGACGCCGACATCGACGAGGTATTCACCGCCGTCTTCACCGACATCACCCCGGATCTGCAGCAGCAGCGCGCCGCGCTGCGCGCCGAATTGGGCAGGGGGCGCTGATGACCCAGATCCTCGAACCGCCGACCCGCGCAGCGACCCCGACCCCAGCGGCCGGATCCGGCGCCCGCACCGAAGAGCTGACCATGGTGGCCGCGCTCAACCGGGCGCTGCGCGATGCGATGGACGCCGAGCCCAAGGTCCTGGTGTTCGGCACCGACGTAGGCGTGCAGGGCGGGGTGTTCCGGGTGACCGAGGGCCTGGCCGAAACCTTCGGTGAGCAACGCTGTTTCGATACTCCGCTGGCGGAATCGGCGGTGATCGGCATCGCCATCGGGTTGGCCATTCGTGGCTTCGTCCCGGTTCCGGAGATCCAGTTCGACGGGTTCAGCTACCCGGCATTGGACCAGGTGGTCAGCCACCTGGCCAAGTACCGGACCCGGACTCGCGGCGCGGTATCGATGCCGGTCACCGTACGCGTCCCGTCGTTCGGCGGAATCGGTGCGGCCGAGCATCATTCGGAATCCACCGAAACCTACTGGGCGCACACCGCCGGACTGAAGGTGGTGGTGCCCGCCGACCCGTCGGACGCGTACTGGCTACTGCGCCACGCGATCGCCGCCCCCGACCCGGTGATGTTCCTGGAGCCCAAGCGGCGGTACTGGGCCCGCGGACCCGTCGACACCGAACACCCCGCGCCGGGCATCGGGTGCGCTGCCGTACGCCGGGCCGGCACCGACGTCACGGTGCTCACCTACGGCGGCGGAGTGGCCACCGCAATGTCCGCGGCCGACATCGGCGCGCAACACCACGGGTGGAGCCTGGAGGTGGTCGACCTGCGCTCGCTGGTCCCGCTCGACTTCGACACGGTCGCGGCGTCGGTGCGGCGCACCGGGCGATGCGTGGTGCTGCACGAGGGCCCGCGCAACCTCGGCTACGGCGCCGAACTGGCCGCCCGCATACAGGAGGAACTGTTCTACGAGCTGGAGGCACCGGTGTTGCGCGCCAGCGGATTCGACACCCCTTATCCACCGGCCCGGCTGGAACGGCTGTGGCTGCCCGGCCCCGATCGGCTGCTGGACTGCGTTCAGCGCGTGCTGGAGGCGCCGTGAGTACCGAGACGGTCCAGACCTTCAGCGTTCCCGATCTCGGGGAGGGCCTCGAAGAGGTGACGGTGACCACTTGGAACGTCGCGGTCGGCGATCAGATCGAACTCAACCAGGCGCTGTGCTCGGTGGAGACGGCCAAAGCCGAAGTGGAGATCCCCAGCCCGTATGCCGGGCGGGTGGTCGAGCTGGGTGGCGCGCTGGGAGACGTGCTCGCGGTCGGGGCACCGCTGGTGCGCATCGACACCGGCACATCGGCCGAGCGTCCGGCCGCTCCGGCGGGACGCGCACCGGTGCTGGTCGGCTACGGCGCCGACGACAGTTTCGACACCAGCCGCCGCACCTGCACGTCCACGACTGGGCGGCCCAAAGCCAAGCCGGGGGCGCGCAAACTCGCCGCTGAGTTGGGTGTCGATTTGAGTGCAGTGCCGCCCGGCCCGAGCGGTGTGATCACTCCCGATGGTGTGCGAGCGGCCGCCGGCGAAGCGGCTCCCGACGACGAACTTCGTCCACCCAGCCCGGTGCAGGCGGCCATGGCCGAGCGGATGACACTGTCCCGCAGCAGGATCCCCGACGCGCACGGCCGCGTGCAGGTCGACGGCACCAACCTGCTGCAGCTGCGGGATCGGCTGGTCGAGACGGGCGGTGCGACGATCACTCCGTTCGTGCTGATGCTGCGCCTGCTGGTTATCGCCCTGACCCGCCACCCGGTGCTCAACGCGACATGGGTCGAAGCACCGGAGGGTCCGATGATCCGCACCCATCGCGGCGTGCACCTGGGCTTCGGGGTGGCCGCGCCCCGCGGCCTGCTGGTGCCGGTGGTGTTCGACGCGCACCGCAAGACCACCCGCGAACTTGCCGACACCGTTGCGCGGCTGATCGCCGAGGCAAGGGCCGGCACACTCAAACCTGCCGAGCTGCAGGGGTCGACGTTCACGGTCTCCAACTTCGGGGCGCTCGGCCTCGACGACGGGGTGCCGGTGATCAATTACCCGGAGGCGGCCATCTTGGGGATCGGTTCGCTCAAACCACGGCCGGTGGCGGTGGGCGATACCGTCGTCGTACGTCCGCAGCTGACCTTGACGTGCGCGTTCGACCATCGCGTCGCCGACGGTGCGCAGACCGCCGAATTCCTGTGCGCGCTTCGCGATCTGATCGAACAACCGGAGATCGCGCTGCTGGATCTGTAGCCGGGTGCCGCTACTTGCGCTGCGCTGCGGCCAGCCGTGCGGCGAAGTCCGGCGACTCGACGGACGCTGCCTGCGGGCCCAGCTCGGTCCGCTTGGCGAACTCGTGTTGGTCGCCCTCGATCGCCCCGGGGCTGGCGGTGGCGCGCATTGTTTCCTTGGTCGCCAAGACCACCTGCCGAGGCGCCGACGCCGGTCCGGCGGCCAGCTTCATCGCCGCGGCGACCGGGTCGTCGTCGATCTGCAGCGCCAAGCCGTGCCGCACCGCGGCCTCGGCGTCGAAACGCATGCCGAACAACAGGGCGGCCCGCGCCACCTGAGGCCCCACCGCCCGGTGCAACATCCAGGTGGCGCCGCCGCCGGGATGCAGACCCAGCTGCTGGAACCGGGCATCGAACAGCGCCGCCGGACCGGCGATACGCACGTCGGCGGCCAGCGCCAGGTTCAAGCCCGCACCCACCGCGGCGCCGTTGACGGCGGCGATCGTGGGCAACGTGCACTGCGCGACCGCCATGAAACCGTCGTACAGCGCCAACAGTCCGTCCTCGGTCGCCACACCGAGGGCCGACAGGTCGGCTCCGGCGCAGAACGCCCGGCCCGCTCCGGTCACCACCACCGCGTGCACATCGGGGTCGGCTTCGGCCCGCTCCACAGCGGCCCGCAGCTGCACCGACATCGTGCCGGTGACGGCATTACGCCGGTCCGGATCGTTGACGGTGATCAGCGCCACGCGGTCGGTGACGCTGTATAAGACGAGGTCGGGAGGTGTCATAGGGCGATGACGCTACCGCGGTGGGGAGCGTTCAGCCGATCCAGGTGACGACCCCTGCGGTCACCCCCACCATCGCGATCATGAACATGGTGAAGAAGATGAGCGCCCGTTCGTGGCTCATGGATCTGCCTTTCGCGATTTGCCCGGTCTCCTTGTCGTTCCGCGCGACGGGGTGTCGTGCGAACCGGGCTTCTGGCGTTCCGCTGCGGCTGACGCGCCGCTGTTCGGCGGCGGTCGATGCGTTTGACGGATCGTCCTTGATTGATCGTTGACGCTCCAGAGTAGTGGCTAGCCCGGCTGCTTGCCGAATCCCCGGTGTTAATCGCCGAGGCGCAGTGCCCGCAAGATGGTCGCGTGGCGTAGCAGGAACGTGCGTTCGTCAAGCTTCTTGCGACGAAGCCACTCGGTGACCTCGCCGTTGTGTTTGCTTGCGTTGCAGGAAGCGCAGGCAGGGACCACGTTTTCGAGGGTGTAGCGGCCGCCACGCGAGATCGGAACAACGCAGTCGCGCTGCAATGCCGGGCTCGTCATTTGGCAGTATGCGCACCCGCCCCACGCGTCTAGGAGGGTGTCCCACTGGGCTGCGGTGAGGTCATTGTCGACGCGAGCGAGCCGCCGTCGTCGTCGAGTCGCGTAACGCGCGCGAGCCGCCCCTGAGGTTTTGGCAGACGGAAACCTGCGTCGAGGTGGCATTGGAGTAACGGTAGCCGGGCCGATCGCCTCTGCTCGAGCGCTTCGCCCCGGGTTGACGCGCCCCCGGCAGGACTCGAACCTGCGACCACAAGATTAGAAGTCATGTGCTCTATCCACCTGAGCTACGGAGGCAATGCGGGTCCAGTTTATCCGCTGGTAGGGGTGGATCCGCGCCGACCGAGAAAAGCCGCAAGCCGGACTCATGCGGCGCTTCCAGCTTCGCCTGCCCTTCGTCGATCCTCGCTAAACCGCCGGTTTCCAATTCAACCGGCCAACACAGTATTTCGATTTGTCGGCAGGGATCCTGATCTGCGCCAATCGACACCCGTCGCCCTGGGCAAACAACTAGCGTTGAATGATGGCCGTGACGTCTGTGAATCAGGAGTGGTGTGTGGTGACAGCCGTGGTGTGCCGATCAGGGCGGGGCCGCGCTGCGGCATGGGGAGTTCGGCGTGGGTGACCTCGTCGACGCCGACGGCCTGCCCACCGAACTCGGTGCTCTCGACTACCTGTTGCACCGCGGGGAGGCCAATCCGCGTACCCGCTCGGGGATCATGGGCCTAGAGCTGCTCGACACCACACCGGACTGGGACCGCTTCCGGAACCTGTTCGAGAACGTCTCGCGGAAAGTGCTGCGGTTGCGCCAGAAGGTGGTGGTGCCCACGCTGCCGACGGCGGCGCCGCGGTGGGTGGTGGACCCCGACTTCAACCTCGATTTTCATGTCCGGAGGGTCCGGGTGCCCGAACCCGGGGGCTTGCGCGAGGTGCTCGATCTGGCCGAGGTCGCCCTGCAATCCCCGATGGACATTCAGCGCCCGCTGTGGTCGGCGACGCTGGTGGAGGGGCTGGCCGACGGGCGTGCCGCCACCTTGATGCATCTGAGTCACGCGGTCACCGACGGCGTCGGCGGTGCCGCGATGTTCGGCCGGATCTACGACCTAGAGCGCGATCCGCCGGCCCGGTCGATGCCCCCGCAACCGGTACCGCAGGACCTGTCGGCCAACGACCTGATGCGCGACGGCATCAACCACCTGCCGATCGCGATGCTCGGCAGCACCCGCGATGTGCTGTTGGGGGCGCTGTCGATGGCGACCCGCACCGTGCGTGACCCGCTGTCGGCGGTCACCGGCGCCATCACCTACGCGCGGTCGGGCGCGCGAGTGATGAGTCAGGCCGCCGAACCCTCGCCACTGCTGCGCCGGCGCAGCCTGGCCAGCCGGACCCAGGCGATCGACGTGCGACTGTCGGATCTGCATCGGGCCGCCAAGGCCGGCGGCGGATCCATCAACGACGCCTACCTGGCAGCCGTGTCCGGTGCACTGGGGCGCTACCACCGGGCGCTGGGGGTGCCGATCGCGACGCTGCCGATGGCGATCCCGGTGAACCTGCGCGCCGACGCCGATCCCGCCGGCGGCAATCGGTTCACCGGGGTGAACCTGGCCGCCCCGGTCGGAGTCGCCGACCCGGTGGAGCGGATCAAGCGGATTCGGTCTCAAATGACCCAGCGCCGTGACGAGCCGGCGATGGACGTGCTCGGCTCCATCGCGCCGCTGCTGAGCGTCTTTCCGTCGCCGGTTCTGGAGAAGATGACCGAGTCGGTGGTCAGCGCCGACGTGCAGGCCAGCAACGTGGCGTTCTATCCCGGCGAAACCTACATCGCGGGAGCGAAGGTGCTGCGGCACTACGGAATCGGCCCGTTGCCGGGCGTCGCGATGATGGTGGTGCTGATTTCCCGTGGTGGTGAGTGCACCATCACGGTCCGCTATGACCGCGCAGCCGTCCGCGACGAAAAGCTGTTCACCACGTGTCTGGTGGAGGGCTTCGACGAAGTGCTCGCGCTCGCCGGTGACCCGGCGCCGCGCTGCGTGCCGGCTTCCTTTGCCACCGGTGGTGAGTCATGACCGACGACGCGAATTCGCGGCCGCCGCGCGACATGCGGTTGCCCGGCTCGGTGGCCGAGATCGCCGCCAGCCCGCCCGGACCCAAGATCGGCGCGTTCTTTGACCTCGACGGCACCCTGGTGGCCGGCTTTACCGCCGTCATCCTCACCCGGGAGCGCTTCCGCAGCCGCGATATGGGGCTGGGGGAGTTGTTCGGCATGATCCAGGCCGGACTCAACCATCAACTGGGCCGCATCGAGTTCGAACAGCTCATCACCACGGCGTCCTCGGCGCTGCGCGGCCGCTCGATCACTGATCTCGACGAGATCGGTGAGCGGCTGTTCGTTCAGAAGATCGCCAAACGCATCTACCCGGAGATGCGCGAAGTGGTGCGGGCGCACCAGGCGCGCGGACACACGGTGGTACTGAGTTCGTCGGCGCTGACCATCCAGGTCGAACCGGTGGCCCGTTTCCTGGGCATCACCAACACACTCACCAACGCTTTCGTGACCGATGAGGACGGGGCGCTCACCGGCGAGGTGGTCGAACCGATCCTGTGGGGGCCGGGCAAGGCGGCCGCGGTGCAGAAGTTCGCCGCCGAACACGACATCGACCTGCAGGACAGTTACTTCTATGCCGACGGGGACGAAGACGTCGCGCTGATGCACCTGGTCGGCAATCCGCGACCGACGAACCCCGAGGGCAAGATGGCCTCGGTGGCCCGCAAGCGCGGCTGGCCGATCCTGCAGTTCAGCAGCCGCGGCAGTGGCGTGGTCGGCCAACTGCGGAACCTGGCCGGACTCAGCTCGATCGTCCCGGTGGGCGCCGGAGCGATTGGGCTGGGCCTGTTGAGTGGCAGCCGGCGTCGGGGCGTCAACTTCTTCACCGCGCTGTTCCCGCAGGTGCTGTTGGGCCTCAATGGTGTGCGGCTCAACGTGATCGGCAAAGAGAACCTCACCGCAACCCGGCCGGCGGTGTTCATCTTCAACCACCGCAACCAGGTCGATCCGGTGATCACTGCCTCACTGGTGCGTGACAACTGGATCAGCGTCGGCAAACGGGAGCTGGAGAGAGACCCGATCGCCGGTCCGCTGGGGAAACTGACGGAGATGGTGTTCATCGACCGCGACGACGCGGCGGCGGCCGTGGAGTCCCTGCAACAGGTCGAGGAACGCGCCAAGCGGGGCCTGTCGGTGGTGATCGCACCGGAAGGCACTCGGGTGGACACCACCGGGGTGGGCCCCTTCAAGAAGGGGCCGTTCCGGCTCGCGATGGCGGCCGGGATTCCGATCGTGCCGGTGATCATCCGTAACGCCGAGGTGGTCGCCGCCCGGGACTCGATCAGCGCTCACCCCGGCACCGTGGACGTCGCGGTGTTCCCGGCCATCTCGGTCGAGGACTGGACGGTGGACTCGCTGCCCGAGCGGATTGCGGAGGTCCGCCAGCTGTATCTGGACACACTGGCCGACTGGCCGGTCGACGAGTTGCCGGCCTGGTCGCCCAAGCCGTCCGCCCCGGCCAAGAAGGCAGCGGCCAAGAAAGCCCCGGCCAAGAAGGCACCGGCGAAGAAGGCTCCGGCGAAAAAGGTTCCGGCCAAGAAGGCGGCCGCCAAGAAAGCCCCGGCCAAGAAGGCTCCGGCCAAGAAGCCGCCGGCCTCAAAGGAGGAGCAGTGACGACATCACCGGCCACTGGCGCCTCGGGGGCCACCACAACCGCTGACACGCTGGTCTTGGCCTATGTGTCGTCGCCGGTGGAGGCCGACCTCGTTCACGAGTGGCTGGAACGGTACCGGGACGGCCGGCCCGGCGACCGTATCGAACTGCTGGAGCTCGACCCGTCGCAGCGCTCACCCGGGGCGATGGCTCGGCTGGTGGGGCATCTCGAACGCGACGAGCGGCGGTCGATCCTGCCGGTGCGGGTCTTCTGGATGCCCCGTGCCGAAGCCTCCGCCCTGAAGCGGGTGGCCGCCTTGCTGCCCGGCCGCAATCCCTATCGGCCCAGCGAACGCCAACAGCGCCAGATCCTGCGTACCGAGTCGTCGCTGGCCCGCGTGGTGGTCGGCGAGCCTGCCAGCGTCGCCGACCTGCGCAGTCAGTGGAGTGAGAACACCGTCGGTGAGAATCCCCGGGACTTCGCGCATTTCGTCACGCGCCGGGCGGTGCTGGCGCTGGAGCGCGCCGAGAACCGGATCCTGGGCCCGCAGTACAAGTCGCCACGGCTGGTGAAACCGGAGATCTTGGCGTCCACCCGGTTTCGCGAGGGACTGGAAGCCATCCCGGGCGCCACCGTCGACGAGGCCGGCAAGATGCTCGATGAGCTGTCCACCGGCTGGAGCCGGGTGTCGGTAGACATGGTCGCCGTCTTGACCAGGATGCTCAGCCGCGGCTTCGACCCCGAGATCGACTACGACGAGTACCAGGTCGCTGCGCTGCGCACCGCGCTGGAGAACCATCCCGCGGTGCTGCTGTTCTCGCACCGGTCCTACATCGACGGCGCCGTCATGCCGGTGGCGATGCAGGAGAACCGGCTGCCGCCGGTCCACGTCTTCGCCGGCATCAACCTGTCGTTCGGATTGATGGGGCCGTTGCTGCGCCGCTCGGGGGTCATCTTCATCCGCCGCAGCATCGGCAACAACCCGCTCTACAAATACGTGCTCAAGGAGTACGTCGGCTATGTGATGGAGAAGCGATTCAATCTGAGCTGGTCCATTGAGGGCACCCGGTCGCGCACCGGCAAGATGCTGCCGCCCAAGCTCGGTCTGATGACCTACGTCGCCGACGCCTACCTGGACGACCGCACTGAAGATGTTCTCCTGCAGGGCGTTTCGATCAGCTTCGATCAGTTGCACGAGACCGACGAGTACGCCGCCTATGCCCGGGGCGGAGAGAAGACCCCGGAGGGCATCCGCTGGCTCTACCACTTCATCAAGGCGCAGGGCGAACGCAACTACGGCAAGATCTACGTTCGTTTTCCCGAGGCCGTGTCGATGCGCCAGTACCTTGGTGCCCCTGACAGTCAGACCGCGACCGACCCGGACGCCAAGCGGCTGGCCATGCAGAAGATGGCCATCGAGGTGGCCTGGCGGATCCAGCGCGTCACTCCGATCAGCGCGACCGGTCTGGTGTCGGCGTTGCTGTTGACCACGCACGGGCTGGCATTGACGCTGGACCAGATCCACCATTCGCTGCAGGCCGGCCTGGATTACCTGGAACGCAAGCAGACTCCGATCTCCACCAGCGCGTTGCGGCTGCGCAGCCGTGACGGGGTACGCGCGGCGGTGGATGCGCTGTCCAACGGGCATCCGGTCACCCGCGTCGACGGCGGGCGGGAGTCGGTGTGGCGGATCGCCCCCGAAGACGAGCACGCCGCGTCGTTCTACCGCAATTCGGTGATCCACGCCTTCCTGGAGACCTCGATCGTCGAACTGGCCCTGGCGCACGCCGGCCGCGGCGAAGGCGACCGGCTGGACGCGTTCTGGACGCAGGCGATGCGGCTACGGGACCTGCTGAAGTTCGACTTCTACTTCGCCGACTCCGCGTCGTTCCGCGACAACATCGCCGAAGAGATGTCCTGGTTCGGTGACTGGCAGACGCGGGTAGGCGCGGGTGGCGCCGAGATCGACGGGATCTTGTCCGAGAAGACTCCGGTGACCTCCGACGTCATGCTGCGGGTGTTCTTCGAGTCCTACGCGATCGTCGCCGACGTGCTCTGCGACGCGCCGGACGACATCGGTGAGAACGAACTGACGCAGTTGGCCCTGGGGGTCGGCCGCCAGTACGTGGCGCAGGGCCGCGTCCGCAGCAGCGAATCGGTGTCCACCCTGCTGTTCGCGACCGCATGTCAGGTGGTCGCCGACCAGGGTCTGCTGGAACCCGCGCCGGATCTGGCGGGACGCCGCAAGGCGTTCCGGGCTGAACTGCGAGCGATCCTGCAAGACTCCGACCACATCGCCCGCATCGCCCGGGAGGCGTTTGCCGCCCGGGACGTGGAGGTGCGGCGGCATTGGCGGGGATTGAACAGGTAGCGGGGCGGGCCGCGGCGTCGCCCGCCTGGTATGCGGCGCGGCGGGCACGCACCATACGCTGGAAGCCATGACGGCTCTTTCGGCGAACCGCGGCCGCGGGGCGATCTTGGTGCCGATGTTGGCCGGGCTGGCAATCCTGGCCGGGTGTATCGCCGCCGGGATCGGGGCGCTGTCGTTGGCCGACGCCCTGACCGCGACCGGTCTGCCTGACCCGGGACCAGTGACCACGCTGGGGCTGCCGTTCGTGCGGGCGGCCGGCGAGATGGCCGCGGTGCTGGCGGTGGGATCGTTTCTGCTCGCGGCGTTCCTGGTGCCGCCGCAGCAAAGCGGGGTACTCGACGCCGCCGGCTACCGCGCGCTGCGGTTGGGTACCGCGGCGTCGGGAGCCTGGGCGGTGTGCGCCGCGCTGCTGGTTCCGCTGACCATCTCCGACGTCTCCGGCCACCCGTTGACCGAGTTCCTCGACCCGGCGACGGCCTGGTCGTTCGCCGGGCTGGTCGACACCGCGTCGGCCTGGCGGTGGACCGCGCTGCTGGCCGCGGTGGTGATGCTGGTGAGCCTGCCCGTGCTGCGCTGGTCCTGGACACCGGTGCTGCTGGCGGGTTCGCTGCTGACCCTGATCCCGTTGGGGTTGACCGGGCATTCGGCCGCCGGCGGATCCCACGACCTGGCCACCAACAGCCTGCTCATCCACCTGATCGCCGCGGGCCTGTGGGCCGGTGGCCTGCTGGCGCTGCTGGTGCACGCGATTCGCGGCGGAGAACACGCTGACCTGGCAGCACGGCGATTCTCCACCGTGGCGCTGTGGTGCTTCGTGGCGATGGGCCTGTCGGGAGTGCTCAACGCGCTGGTTCGGCTGGCCCCCGCCGACCTGCTGACCACCCCGTACGGCCAACTGGTGGTGGCCAAGTTCGTCGCCCTGTGTGCGCTTGGCGCGCTCGGTGCCTGGCAGCGGCGCCGCGGGGTGGCCGCGCTGCAGGAAGACCCGAACAAGCGCGCCCCACTCATCCGGCTGGCGCTGACCGAGGCCGTCATCTTCGCGGCCACCTTCGGCGTCGCGGTCGGGCTGGGCCGCACCCCGCCACCGCCGCCGACGGTGCTCAACCCGTCGGTCCCCATGGTCAAGATCGGCTACGACTTCGCCGGCCCGCCGACGGTGGCGCGGATCCTGTTCGACTGGCGATTCGACGTCGTCTTCGGTACCGCCGCGATAGTCCTGGCCGGGGTGTACCTGGCCGGTGTGTTGCGGCTGCGGCGCCGCGGCGACGTCTGGCCGGCGGGCCGCACGACCGCCTGGATGCTGGGCTGTCTGACCTTGTTGTTCGCCACCTCGTCGGGAACCGGTCGCTACATGCCGGCGATGTTCAGCATGCACATGGCCGTGCACATGCTGCTGTCGATGCTGGTGCCGATCCTGCTGGTGCTCGGCGGGCCGACCACGCTGGCGCTACGCGCGCTGCCGGTCGCCGGTCGCGGCGAGCCTCCGGGCATGCGGGAATGGCTGCTCGCCGCGCTGCACAGCCGGGTCTCGCGGGTCCTCACCAACCCGATCATCGCGGCGGTGATCTTCGTCGTCGGCTTCTACGGGCTCTACTTCAGCAGCCTGTTCGACTCGATCGCCGGCAGCCACGCCGGACACCTCGCGATGAACATCCACTTCATCCTCAGCGGCTACCTCTTCTATTGGGTCGTGATCGGTGTGGATCCCACCCCCCGGCCCATCTCACCGCTGGCCAAACTGGCGGTGGTGTTCGCCTCGTTGCCGCTGCACGGCTTCTTCGGGGTCTTCCTGATGGGGATGCACAAGGTGCTCGGGGAGTGGTTCTACGGTGCGCTCGGTTTGCCCTGGCACACCGACTTAGCCGGCGACCAGCACCTGGGCGGCGGCATCACCTGGTCGGCAGGCGAATTGCCCCTGCTCATGGTGATGATCGCGCTGCTGGTGCAGTGGCATCGCAGTGACCGGCGCACCGCGAAGCGACTCGACCGCGCCGCCGACCGAGACGACGACGCCGACTTGGCCGCTTACAACGCGATGCTGGCCGAGATGGCCCGCCGCGACGGGACCGTGCAGCACTGAGCCCATCCCCGGCGGCCGGGCTAGGAGCTCTGACCGGCCGCGGCGCGTGAGTAAGCGCCGTTGACATCGGCGGCGTTATGGTGACGAATCGAAGGAGACCTTGCAGTGACCTCACCCCGAACGATCGTGATCACCGGCGCCAGTGACGGCATCGGCGCCGTCGCGGCGCGCGCCTTGGCTGGACCGGAGGTCAACCTCGTTGTCGTCGGCCGCTCGGCCCAGAAATTGGCGCCGGTCGCTGCCGATGCCGGTGCCACCGCACTGACCGCTGATTTCGCCGATCTGGACCAGCTTCGCGCGCTGGCGCAACAGATCCGCGAACAGGTCGGCGCCATCGACGTCCTGCTGAACAACGCAGGGGGCACGTTCGCGCCGGGTCTGCGTACTGCGCAGGGGCATGAACCCAACTTCGGGATCAACCACCTCGCGCCCTTCCTGCTTACCCACCTGCTGCGCGATCGGCTGGCCGCCGCTGGTGGCGCGTTGGTGCTGAACACCTCCAGCGTCGGCAACCGGTTCGGACACGTCGACCTCGATGACCTGGACTACCGGCGCCGGCGTGCCTTCGAGACGCGGGCCTATGGGACAAGCAAGCTGATGAACATCCTGTTCACCCGCGGCATCGCCCAGCGCTGGGCTGACGACGGGATCGTCTCGGCCGCAGTGCATCCCGGTCCGGTCGCGACCAGCTTCGGCCGGGACTCCTGGTTTGTCGGCCTGCTCTACCGCACGCCGCTGCGCCACCTCGCGACCATCACCCCGGCCCAGGGGGCCACGCCGTTGATCGAACTGGTCAACCGCGGCGCCGACCCCGAGATCAACGGCGTCTACTTCGACCGACACCGCGCCAACGGCCGCGAGAATCGGCAGGCCCACGACCCCAAGCTCATCGACGGGCTGTGGACCGCGTCCGTCGATCTCGTTGGCCTGGCCTGATCGCTGGGGCGGGCCGTATCGCAGGCGAGCCCACCCGATCGGGATGAGGCACACCGGCACCTGCTCGGGCGGCAGACGGCTATTCGGGTAGCCCCGCTTCGGCGATCGCCTCGGCCTCCTGCTCGGTGGCCACCGACGGCCCCGAACCGGGCAGGCGCTGGCCAGCGGTCTCCGGGGTGAACCACAGCGTGATCGCACCCACGATGCCCGCGCACATCAGGATGTAGGCCGGCAACATCACGTTGCCGGTGCCCGACACCAGGGTCTCGGCGACCAGGGGAGTGGTGCCTCCGAACACCGAGACCGAAATGTTGAATCCGATCGCCACCGCGAAAAAGCGAACTTTGGTGGGGAACAAGGCGGGCAGCGTCGAGGGTGTGGTGCTGTAGAAACACACCAGCATCACGCCGATCAGCAGCACGCCCAGGAGCCGTAGCGGATAGTTTCCGCCGTGCCGTATCAACAGGAACGCCGGCACGGAGCCGACAATCAGCAGGGCACTACCGGTCCACAGCAACGGTTTGCGGCCGATTCGATCGGACAGCTTGGCCAGTGGCATCACCGCGACCAGCATCACCACCAGTGCCACCACGATCATCGTCAGCCCGCGGCTGCCGCTGATGCCACCGACCTGCTTGAAGTAGGTGGGCAGATATCCGGTGAGCATGTAGTTGGTGACGTTCTCCGCCAAAACCAGGCCCATGCAGATCAACAGTCCTCGGCGCTGCCCCACCACGGTCTGCTGGAACTGCTGCCATCCGCTGCTGCGGGCCGTGTCCTCGCTCTCGTCGAGCTGTTCTAGCCCTTCAAAGGCCGGCGACTCATCGATGCGCAGCCGCAGGTACAGCGTGACGATCGCCAGCGGGACTCCCAGCAGGAAGGGTACGCGCCAGCCCCAGTCCAACATGTCCGAGACAGGCAGTTGGGACTTGAGCAGGGTCACCACACCGGCGCCGGTGATGTAGCCGCCTAGTGTGCCCAGCGGCAGGAATCCGGTCAGCGCGCCGCGGCTGCGGTCCGGGGCGTGTTCGCTGACGTAAGTCATGGCGCCGACGTATTCACCGCCGGTGGAGAAGCCCTGCATGATCTTGGTGACGATCAGCAGGACCGGAGCCCAGAATCCGATCTTCTCGTACGACGGCAGCAATCCAGTGATCGTGGTGCCTACCGCCATCAGCGTGACGGTCATGATCAAGACCCGCTTGCGACCGATCCGGTCACCGAGCGCGCCGAAAACGATGCCGCCCAACGGCCGCACAGCGAACGCGGCGGCCAGGGTGCCGAACGTCGCGATCAGGCCCACCGCGCTGGAGCTGTCACTGGGGTAGAACACCTGCGCGATGGTGGTGGCCAGGAAGCCGTAGATGCCGAAGTCGTACCACTCCATGAAGTTGCCGACAGCGGTGCCCGCGATCGACCGATGCATCGATTTGGGATCCGAGACCCGGATATCGTCACGTGCCCATGTTGTGCGGCTTGTGTGTTCACCGCTGCCGGGCCGGCCTTTGGTATCCACCGCAAGCAACGTATACCAATCGGCCGCCTACTTCTCGTTGTCGCAGCGGGACCTGCCCCGATTGATCGGGTGGCCCTCTACGATGGCGGGCATGCGCAGGCTCCCAGCCGTCCTGTCCGTTGTGAGCGCCGCCGCCCTGGTTGCCGGTTGCTCATCGGCCCCGTCTTCACCGGCCCCCTCGTCGACCACTGTTCCCTTGTCGAGCACCGCTCCGACGGTCTCCCCGTTACCCGCACCGGAGTCCCCGCCGCCGTCATCGACCGCATCCTCGTCGTCCACGGCGCCCACGTCGCCCAAGAAGTCCACCGAGCCCCTGCCGGACGCCGCGGCGATCTTGAAGGAGTCCAGCGCCACCACCGCCGAACTCGGCAGCGTGCACCTGTCGATGGCCGTGACCGGCAGCATGGAGAACATGCCGGTCACGGCGCTCGACGGGGACGTGACGGAGCAGCCTGGCCCCGCGGCGAAGGGCTACGCCAAGATCGCCTACCGGGGCGCTCCGGCTTATGTCGCGTTCATCGTGTTCGGCGGCGACTTCTACGTGTCGCAGGATCGCGGCCGTTGGGTCGACTATGGCCCCGCCTCGAAGTTCTATGACGCGGCGAGCATCCTGAGCCCCGACACCGGGCTGGCCGGCATCCTGACCGATTTCATCGATCCCGAGGTCGAGGGGCGCGAGACGATCGGCGAGGGTGACGACGCGGTGCACACCGTCCGGATCCGCGGCGAGGTGTCGGCCAACGAGGCAAAGAAGATCGTGCCGCAGCTGCAGGCCACCAAACGGACCGCGTGCACGGTCTGGATCGAGGAGACCGGCGATCACCATCTGGTCGCGCTCAAACTGGCCTCCGGCGACGACGACGCCGTGGACTTCACCTTCTCGAATTGGAATGCGCCGGTGACTGTCGGCAAGCCGCGGACCTAAGTAGCCGCCGGGGGTTATCCCCAATCCGCTGTTCTTCCCCAGTTGCCGTTGTGCGCGGCGGCCGGCTCGACGTCCGTGTCGGGCCCGCCGGGCCCAATGGGTGCAGCACCGGCGAGCCCGTCTGGCCCGCCGCAACCAGGAAGGAAACACCCCATGTTCGAGACAACGCTGACCGTGATCGGCAACATCGCCTCGGAACCGCTCCGCCGCCGGGTGGGCGACCACGAGCTGATCAAGTTCCGGGTCGCCAGCAATTCGCGCAAGCGCAATGCCGACGGCAGCTGGGAGAGCGGTAACTCCCTGTTCGTGACGGTCAACTGCTGGGACAGGTTGGTCACCGGAGTCGGGGCGTCACTGAGCAAGGGGCTGCCGGTGGTCGTGGTCGGGCACGTCTTCACCAGCGAGTATGAGGACAAGGACGGGGTCCGCCGGTCGTCGGTGGAGCTGCGCGCGACCGCGGTCGGACCCGATCTGGCGCGGTGCGCGGCCCGGGTGGAGAAGATCATCGCCGCCGGACCGGAAAATCCGCCGGTCGCCGCCGGTAGCGACGACGCCGATGGCCCGGACTGCGCGGACGGCGAATCCGACGCCAGCGACGATATGGCCGAGATGGCGTTGACGCCCTGACAGCAGCCGACAGCGCTGCCGGACGACCCCCTAGGATGGTTGGCGAGCAAATTCGCGAGACCAGGAGGCGACACCCCGGCATGGCTGAATTCATCTACACGATGAAGAAGGTGCGCAAAGCACACGGCGACAAAGTCATCCTCGACGACGTCACGCTGAACTTCCTGCCCGGCGCCAAGATCGGTGTCGTCGGCCCCAACGGTGCTGGTAAGTCCAGCGTCCTGCGGATCATGGCCGGGTTGGACAAGGCGAACAACGGCGACGCGTTCCTCGCGCCGGGCGCCTCGGTCGGCATCCTGCTGCAGGAGCCGCATCTGGACGAGACCAAGACCGTCCGGGAGAACGTCGAAGAGGGCGTGCCGATCAAGGCCAAGCTCAACCGGTACAACGAGGTCGCCGAGCTGATGGCCACCGACTACACCGACGAGCTGATGGAAGAGATGGGCAAGCTCCAGGAAGAGCTTGACTCCGCCGACGCCTGGGACATCGACTCGCAGCTCGAACAGGCGATGGACGCGCTGCGCTGCCCGCCGGCCGACGAGCCCGTCACCCACCTCTCCGGTGGCGAGCGCCGGCGGGTGGCGCTGTGCAAGCTGCTGCTGAGCAAGCCCGACCTGCTGCTCCTGGACGAGCCGACCAACCACCTGGACGCCGAGAGTGTGCTGTGGCTCGAGCAGCACCTGGCCTCCTACCCGGGCGCGATCCTGGCCGTCACCCACGACCGCTACTTCCTCGACAATGTGGCCGAGTGGATCCTCGAACTCGACCGGGGCCGCGCCTACCCCTACGAGGGCAACTACTCCACCTACCTGGAGAAGAAGGCCGACCGCCTCGAGGTGCAGGGCAAGAAGGACCAGAAGCTGCAGAAGCGGCTCAAGGACGAACTCGCCTGGGTGCGCTCGGGTGCCAAGGCCCGCCAAGCCAAGAACAAGGCCCGCCTGCAGCGCTACGAGGAAATGGTTGTCGAGGCGGAGAAGACCCGCAAACTCGACTTCGAGGAGATCCAGATCCCGGTCGGCCCGCGCTTGGGCAACACCGTCGTCGAGGTGGAACACCTGGACAAGGGCTTCGACTCCCGCCAGCTGATCAAGGACCTGTCGTTCACGCTGCCGCGCAACGGCATCGTCGGCGTGATCGGCCCCAACGGCGTCGGCAAGACGACCCTGTTCAAGACGATCGTCGGTCTGGAGGAGCCGGACAGCGGCACGGTCAAGGTCGGCGAGACGGTCAAGTTGAGCTACGTCGACCAGAATCGCGCCGGCATCGACCCGAAGAAGACGGTTTGGGAAGTGGTCTCCGACGGCTTGGACTACATCGAGGTCGGACAGACCGAGATCCCGTCGCGGGCCTACGTCTCGGCGTTCGGGTTCAAAGGCCCCGATCAGCAGAAGCCCGCGGGGGTGCTCTCCGGTGGTGAGCGCAACCGGCTGAATCTGGCGTTGACTCTCAAGCAGGGCGGCAACCTGATCCTGCTGGATGAGCCGACCAACGACCTCGATGTCGAGACCCTCGGTTCGCTGGAGAACGCCCTCGAACAGTTCCCGGGCTGCGCCGTGGTCATCAGCCACGACCGCTGGTTCCTGGACCGCACCTGCACCCACATCCTGGCGTGGGAGGGCGACGACGACAACGAGGCCAAGTGGTTCTGGTTCGAGGGCAACTTCGGTGCCTACGAGGAGAACAAGGTGCAACGACTCGGTGCCGAAGCGGCGCGTCCGCATCGAGTGACCCACCGCAGGCTCACCCGCGACTAATGTTGGCCCGGTAGCGGCGCTGCCGGAGCTGACACACAGTCAGGAGGGGTGGGATGACGAAGTCCACCAAAGAAACGACCGCGTGGACAACATTTCCCGATCCCTCTGAGCCGCAAGGCATTCCTGCCTGGGTCTCGACCGCCTACATCGAGACCTATCGCGGCTCGCACAGCGACTCGCTGGTCAGCGACGAACCATCGGACGCCGATCCGGCCAGCCGGGCCGCCGCCACCGCTGTCGTGACCCGGGCGCTGCCGGCGGCGCATGCCCGGCTGGCGCAGCATCGGCTCGCCGGTGAGACCCGCGTTGCGGTGTATGCCGCCGACGATCCGGCCGGTTTCGGTCCGGCACTGCAGGTGGTCACCGAGCACGGCGGCATGCTGATGGACTCGGTAGCGGTGCTGCTGCACCGGCTCGGGGTGGCCTACGTCGGGATCATGTCGCCGGTGTTCACCGTGCAGCGCGATGCGGCCGGGGAACTACGCTCGGTGGAACCGAGATCCGCGGACGGCTCGGCGGGGGCCGAGGCCTGGATTCATGTCCAGCTCTCACCGACGGTCAACCGCAGCACCCTCGCCGAGACCGAATGCCTGCTACCCGATGTGATGGCCGACGTCCGCCAGGTCGCCCTCGATTCCACCGCGATGCGTGACGCCCTCAACGAGCTCGCCGCCGATGTTGAGGCCAATGCACAAGGCCACTACACCGCGCCGGATCGCCATGATGTCGCCGCGCTGCTGCACTGGCTGGCCGACGGGCATTTCGTGCTGCTGGGTTATCAGAGCGGGGTGGTGCGAGACGGGCAGGTTCACGTCGAAGACGCCGCCCGGCTGGGAGTGCTGCGCCTGCGTAAGTCCTTGCGGCCCCGGCTCACCGGTGACAATCTGCTGACCCTGGCGCAGGCCACCGTGCCAAGCTACATGCGGTTCAGCTCGCACACCTATGTGGTGGTGATCCGGGAGGACACCGGCGACAGCATCGTTGCGCACCGCTTCGTCGGGCTGTTCACCGCCGGCGCCATGAACGCCGACGTGTTTGAGATCCCGGTCATCTCGCACACCGTCCGCCACGCCTTGGCGCTGGCAGAGAAGGAGCCCGGCCACCCCGGCCAGCTGCTGCTCGACATCATCCAGACCGTCCCGCGCTCAGAGCTTTTCGCGATCGATGCCGAGCAGTTGTTGAACATGGCGATGGCGGTGTCCGATCTGGGTGCGCGGCGCGGAACCCTGCTGTTCCTGCGCGGCGACCGGACCGGGCGCTTCGTGTCCTGCCTGGTGTACCTGCCACGCGACCGTTACACCACCCCGGTGCGGTTGCACATGGAGGACATCCTGATCCACGAGTTCGGTGGGGTAGGACTGGAATACAGTGCCCGCGTCAGCGAAGCGCCCTGGGCGCTGCTGCATTTCATGGTCCGGATGTCCGACGATCCCGACGCCCGTCCGGCCGATACCGGCGAGGCCAACCGGGTGCGGATCCAGGCGCTGCTGGCCGAGGCCACCCGCACCTGGGGGGACCGGCTGCTCGAGACGGCGGCGCAGGACTCCATCGACGCCGAGGTGGCCGAACACTACGCCGTCGCATTCGACGAGATCTACAAGCAGGCCGTCCCTCCGGCGGAGGCGGTCGGCGACATCGCGATCATCGAGCGGCTCACCGCCGACTCGGTCAAATTGGTGTTCTCCGACTACGGCGCCGCCGACGGAAGTCAGTTGGCCTGGTTCCTGGGCGGGCACGGCGCGTCGCTGAGCCACCTACTGCCGATGCTGCAATGCATGGGAGTGGCAGTGCTCGAAGAGCGGCCGTTCACCGTCACCCGGGCGGACGGCCTGCAGGTGTGGATCTACAAGTTCAAGGTGTCCGCGCACCCCACCATCGAGATCCCGGCGAGCGGAGCCGAGCGCGAAGATGCGCAGCAGCGGTTCGCCGACGGTGTCACCGCGATCTGGGAGGGCCGCGTCGAGCCCGACCGATTCAACGAGCTGGTGCTGCGCGCCGGACTGAACTGGCAGCAGGTGGTGGTGCTGCGCGGCTACGCCAAATACCTGCGGCAGGCCCGGTTCCCCTACAGCGAGAACCACATCGCCTCGGTGCTCAACGACTATCCGAGCATCGCGCGGGCCCTGGTGGCACTGTTCGAGGCGCTGTTCGACCCGTCGCGCACACAGCGCAGCCGTGACGCACAGGCGGCGGCCGCGGACGTCGCGGCGGGCATCGACGCGGTGGTGAGCCTGGACACCGACCGAGTGCTGCGCGCGTTCGCCTCCCTGATTCAAGCCACCCTGCGTACCAATTACTTTGTCACCTGCGCTGATTCGGCTCGCGCACGTAATGTGCTGGCGCTCAAGCTGGATGCCGGCCTGATCGACGAGTTGCCGCTGCCCCGACCGAAGTTCGAGATCTTCGTCTACTCACCCCGGGTCGAGGGCGTGCACCTGCGGTTCGGCTTCGTCTCGCGCGGCGGGCTGCGCTGGTCGGACCGCCGCGAGGACTACCGAACCGAGATCCTCGGACTGGTCAAGGCCCAAGAGGTCAAGAACGCTGTCATCGTCCCAACCGGAGCCAAAGGCGGGTTCGTGGTCAAACACCCACCGACGCCCACCGGCAACCCGATAGCCGACCGCGAGGCGGCCCGCGACGAGGGGATCGCCTGCTACACGCTGTTCATCTCCGGGCTGCTCGACGTCACCGACAACGTCGACCACGCCACCGGTGCGGTCAGCGCGCCGCTGCAGGTCGTGCGCCGGGACGGCGACGACGCCTATCTGGTGGTGGCCGCCGACAAGGGCACCGCCAGCTTCTCCGACATCGCCAACGGCGTGGCGAAGTCCTACGGCTACTGGCTGGGCGACGCGTTCGCGTCCGGCGGGTCGGTCGGCTACGACCACAAGGAGATGGGCATCACCGCCAAGGGTGCCTGGGAGTCGGTCAAGCGGCACTTCCGGGAGATGGGAATCGATACCCAGACACAGGATTTCGCCGTCGTCGGGGTCGGGGACATGAGTGGCGACGTGTTCGGCAACGGCATGCTGCGCAGCGAACACATCCGGCTGATGGCCGCCTTCGACCATCGGCACATCTTCCTCGATCCCGACCCCGATCCCGCCCGGTCCTTCGCCGAGCGTCAGCGGATGTTCGATCTGCCCCGATCCAGTTGGGACGACTACGACAAATCGCTGATCAGCGCCGGTGGTGGCGTCTACCCGCGGGACCTGAAATCCGTTCCGATCAGCCCTCAGGTCGCCGCCGTGCTGGGCCTCGACGAGGACGTCACGGAGCTCACGCCGCCGGTGCTGATCCGGGCGATCCTGCGGGCCCCCGTCGACCTGCTGTTCAACGGCGGCATCGGCACCTACGTCAAGGCCGAGTCCGAATCCGACGCCGATGTGGGCGACCGCGCCAACGACCAGGTCCGGGTCAATGGAAACCAGGTGCGCGCCAAGGTGATCGGCGAAGGAGGGAACCTGGGCGTCACGCCGCTGGGGCGCGTGGAATTCGACCTGGCCGGCGGGCGCATCAACACCGACGCCCTGGACAACTCCGCCGGAGTCGACTGCTCCGATCACGAGGTCAACATCAAGATCTTGATCGACGCCCTGGTCACCGTCGGCAAGGTCGACGCCGCCGACCGGCCGGAGCTGCTGGCGTCGATGACCGACGAGGTCAGCGCGCTGGTACTCGCCGACAACACCGCCCAGAACGATCTGATGGGCACCAGCCGGGCCAACGCCGCGAGCCTGCTGCCGGTGCACGCCGATCAGATCCGCCACCTGGTGGCCGACCGCGGCCTCAACCGTGAACTGGAGGCACTGCCCTCGGAGAAGGAGATCGCCCGACGTGCCGAGGCCGGGCTGGGGCTGGCGTCACCGGAGTTGGCCACCCTGATGGCGCACGTCAAGCTGACGCTGAAGGCGGCGGTGCTGGCCACCGACCTGCCGGAGCAGGACGTGTTCGCCGCCCGGCTCCCGCAGTACTTCCCGCGCGTATTGCAAGAGCGCTTCGGCGCCGAGATCCGCCAGCATCAACTGCGCCGCGAAATCGTCACCACGATGCTGATCAACGATGTGGTGGACACCGCGGGCATCACCTACGCCTTCCGGATCACCGAGGACGCGGGCGTGGAACTGATCGACGCGGTGCGGGCCTACGTTGCGACCGACGCCATCTTCGGGGTGGGCGATCTGTGGCGGCGAATCCGTGTCGCCGGTGAACAGGACGGCCTGCCGGTGGCGGTGACCGACCGGATGACGCTGGACCTGCGGCGGCTCATCGACCGGGCCGGCCGTTGGCTGCTGAACTACCGCCCGCAACCACTGGCGGTGGGCGCCGAGATCAATCGGTTCGCCGAGCAGGTCGCCGCACTGTCGCCGCGGATGTCGGAATGGCTGCGCGGCGACGATGCCGACATCGTCGCCAAGCACATCGGCGAGTTCGAGGCTCAGGGCGTGCCCCGGGCACTGGCTTCCGACGTCGCCCTGGGCCTGTACCGCTACAGCCTGCTCGACATCATCGACGTCGCCGACATCACCGAACGCGACGCCGGCGAGGTTGCGGACACCTACTTCGCGCTGATGGATCGCCTCGGTACCGACGGGCTGCTGACCGCGGTCGCTCAGCTGCCGCGCGATGACCGCTGGCATGCCTTGGCGCGGTTGGCGATCCGCGACGACATCTACAATTCGGTGCGGTCGCTGTGCCTGGATGTGCTGGCGGTCGGGGAACCGGACGAGGACGGGATGCAGAAAATCACCGAATGGGAATCGACCAACGCCTCACGCGTGGAGCGGGCGCGGCGCACGCTGACCCAGATCTACGAATCCGACCAGCGGGATCTGGCCACCCTGTCGGTGGCGGCGCGCCAGATCCGCAGCATGACGCGCGGCGCGGCGTCGTGAATCCGGCAGGCGAATCCGCCGGGGCACCGGTGGGCTTTGTGGCAGCGGTTCCGGTGCGCTGGTCGGACATCGACATGTACCAGCACGTGAACCACGCGACCATGGTGACGATGCTCGAAGAGGCGCGAGTGCCCTTCCTGTCGCCGGCGTTCGCGGTCGACATCACCAGCGTCGGTCTGCTGATCGCCGAGGTCAAAGTCACCTACAAGGGGCAGCTGCGGCTGACGGACTCACCGCTGCAGGTGACGATGTGGGTGTCGCGGCTGCGTACGGTGGACTTCACCATCGGCTACGAGGTGCGCTCGGTGCACGCCGCCCCGGATTCGCGGCCGGCGGTGATCGCCGAGACGCAGTTGGCCACCTTCAGCATCGACGAGCAGAAGCTGGTGCGACTGTCCGCGGACCATCGCGCCTATCTGGAGAAATTCATCCGCTGAGTGCGCTGATGCTTTCCATCAGCCCCCGGTGAGCATGGCGTCGAGCAGTCGTTGAATGACGATGCTCACGTCGGCACGCGTCTGCTCGGGATCGTCGGCCGTCGCGATCAGCATCGCTGCTTCGTCGAGCGCGCCGATCAGAACGTGGGCCAGCGCGCGGACCGGCTGGTGGGGGAGTTGTCCGGCCTTCATCGCTTCGCTGAGCAGCTGCTCGGTCATGCCCAGGCTGTAGCGCTGGGCCACGTCGCGAAAACCGTCCCAACCCAGCACGGTGGGGGCATCGAGCAGGAGGAGTTGGCGCACCTCCGGATCGTTGGCCACCACCAGCCAGTTTTCCGCCGCTGCCCGTAACGCGGCGGCCGGGGTGGTTGCCGCGGAGGCGGCCACCGCTTCGCCGAGTCGCGCCATCACGTCGGCTTCCACCGATTCCACGACGGCCAGGAAAAGCGCTGCCTTGTCCGGGAATTGGTGGTACATCGCCCCTCGGGTCACGCCGGCGGACTCGGCGATCTCGGGGGTCCCCACCGCTGCGTAGCCGCGCGCGCCCCACAGTTTGCGGGCCGCGCTCATCAGGGCAGCACGGGTGGCGGCGGAACGCTCGGCTTGCGTCCGACGCTTGATTTCCGTACAGGCTGTCGGTAAGTTATCGGCAGGTTGCACGTAACTATGTTAGGAGCTTCCAATGCCCACCGTTGACATTGACGCCGGAACCATCCACTACGACACCACGGGTCCCCTGGACGGCCGGCCGGTGCTGTTCGTCCACGGCTACGCCATGGGCGCCTCGCTGTGGGGGCCGCTGAGCTCCCGCCTGGCAGCGCGAGGTCTGCGCTGCATCGCCCCGAATTGGCCGCTGGGCGCGCATCCGACGGCGTTGCGGACCGGCGCGGACAGAACGCTGCCGGGGATCGCCGCCATGGTTGACGCGTTCATGGGCGCGCTCGGCCTCGAGGACGTGGTGTTGGTCGGCAACGACACCGGCGGCCTGGTCAGCCAATTGGTCGCGGTCAACCACCCGGACCGACTCGGGGCGCTGGTGCTGACCAGCTGCGACGCCTTCGAACATTTCCCGCCGCCGATTATCAATCCGTTCATCGTCGCGGCTAGGACCGCAACCACCTTTCGTGCTGCGCTCCAGCCGATGCGGACGCGGATGTTCCGTAACTACGGCTACGGGAAGCTGGCGCACCGCGACATCGACCAGCTGGTGAAAGAGTGGGTCAAACCCGCTCTGCGTGATTCGGCAGTCGCCGAGGACCTCCGTCAGCTCACCAAGTCGCTGAACCAGCAGACCTCCCTAGATGCCGGTGCGCGACTTCGCGGGTTCACCAAGCCGGCCCTGGTGGCCTGGTCCGTCGACGATCTGTTCTTTCCCATCGAGGACGGCAGGCGCTTGGCCGAGGTGCTGCCCAACTCTCGCTTCGAACTCATCGACGGTGCGCGCACCTACTCGATGATCGATCAGCCGGACCGGCTGGCCGATCTGGTCGCCGAATTCGCCAGTGCCGCAAGCGGTCCAGGAGTCCGTGGTCGGCTGTGAGGTGACCGGCCGCTCAGACCAGCCACGCGGCGGTGTTGGGTGGCAAGACACCGCCGGTCGCCGGCGCGCTGGCCAGGATCAGCTGCCCCTCCGGGAGATCTACCGGACGGTCGCCGGCGTTCAGCGCGCATACCAGCCCGCCGCGCCGGAAGATCAACATTCCCGGCAGCGCGTCGAGCCAATCGACCTGCGATCCGGTGAGTTCGGTTCTGCTCCTGCGTATCTCGAGAGCCTGCCGGTACAGCGAGAGTGTCGAGCTGCGGTCGCTGCGTTGTCTGTCGACAGTCCGCTGTGCCCAGTCCGCCGGCATCGGTAGCCAGGTGTCGGGGTTGTCGGAGAACCCGAACGCCGGCGCATCGCCGGACCAGGGCAGGGGCACCCGGCAGCCGTCGCGGCCGCGTTCGGTGTGCCCGGAGCGCTCCCACACCGGGTCCTGCAGAGCCGAATCGGGCAGCTCGACGTTGGGCAGGCCCAGCTCCTGGCCGTTGTAGACGAACACCGCGCCGGGAAGGGCCAACAACACCAGGGCCATGGCCCGCGCCCGGGCCAGCCCCAAGGCGCCGCCACCGTAGCGGGTGACCGCCCGCTCGACGTCGTGATTCTCCAGCGCCCAGGTGGCGCTGGCGCCCACCAACGCCACCGCGGCCAGCGAATTGTCGATCGCACTGCGGATCTGAGTCGCATCGAAGTCGGCTTGCAACAGCCGGAAGTTGAAGGCCAGGTGCAGTTCGTCGGGCCGGAGGTACTCGGCGAACTGATGGTTGTCGTGTACCCAGATCTCACCGACGCTCACCGCGTCCGAATAGTCGTCGAAGACCCGGCGAATCGCCCGGTGGATCGGGTGGACTCCGGGCCGGTTGAATCGCGGGTCGTCGTCCTGGTGGGCCAGCAGCTTCACATCGGTGACCGGCATGTCCGGCAGACCGGCAGGCTTGGCCATGCCGTGGGAGACATCGATGCGGAAGCCGTCCACGCCACGGTCCAGCCAGAACCGCAGGGTTCGCTCGAAGTCGGCGAAGACCTCCGGGTTGTCCCAGTTCAGATCCGGCTGTGACACATCGAACAGATGCAGGTACCACTGGCCCGGGCCGTCCGGCTCGGTGACCCGCGTCCAGGCCGGGCCGCCGAAGACCGACACCCAGTTGTTGGGTGGCAGCCCGCCGTCGGGTCCGCGGCCGTCACGGAAGAAGTAGCGGTCGCGCGCGGCACTGCCCGGCTTGGCGGCCAGCGCCTCGACGAACCACGGGTGCGCCGAACTGGTGTGGTTGGGCACCAGGTCCATGGTCAGCTTGATGTCCCGCTCGTGTGCGGCGGCCACCAGCCGATCTAGTGCGGCGAGGTCGCCGAAGAGCGGATCGATGTCACGCGGGTTCGCCACGTCGTAGCCGTGGTCGGCCATCGGCGACACCATCACCGGGTTGAGCCACAGCGCCTCGACCCCCAGCCACGCCAAGTAGTCCAGGTGTGCGGTCACCCCGTCCAGTTCGCCGACCCCGTCGGAGTTGCTGTCGGCGAACGAGCGGGGATACACCTGGTAGAACGCACTGTCGGCCCACCACGGGGTGTGACCGGGGCGGTCGCGGGTGGCCATCAGATCGGCGCGTTGACCAGGAAGTCGGCCGCCGAATGCAGGTACTGCAGCAGCTCGCCGCGGTGTGCATCGTCGAGGGTGTCGCTGTCGATCTCGTTGATGGCCGTCACCATGCAGCGCAGCCAGGCGTCGCGCTGAATGGGGCCGATCCGGTAGGGGATGTGGCGCATCCGCAACCGTGGGTGCCCGCGAAGTTCGGTATAGGTGCGCGGTCCGCCCCAGTACTGCTCGAGGAACATCCGCAACCGTTCCTCGGCGCCGTCCATGTCGTCGGCGGGGTACATCGGGCGCAGGATCGGATCCTGGGCGACCAATTGATAAAACCGCGACACGATGGCGTGGAAGGTCTCCGCACCGCCGACGGCGTCATAAAACGAGGGTTCTTCTATCGGCTGCATCGCCCCCCATTGTGGGGCATCGTCGATGCCTGCCGGTGAACACACAGGAAATAGGCGTGCGACCAGCGCCGAATCATGGTGAACTGTTCGGCGGAGGTCAATGGTGCGACATCTAAACCGGCTGCAAGACCGGATATGAAACGTCGGGGCCACCGCACCCCCGGTGCCCCACCGGCGAGCCTGAGCGGGCTTGCCGCCGCCCCATGCCTGCATTCGGTCGCCACTTCGAATGCCGCGACCAACAATGAAGCCGCATCGATCTGGACCCGCCGGCGGGTATTGCTGCTGAACTCCACCTTCGAGCCGTTGACGGCGCTTCCGCTGCGTCGTGCCGTAGTCATGCTGATCTGCGGTAAGGCCGACATCGTGCACGACGATCCGGCCGGGCCGGTCATCCACTCGGCGACCCGGTCGGTGCCGGTGCCGTCGGTGATCCGGCTGCGGAACTACGTGCGGGTGCCCTACCGGGCCCGGATCCCGTTGACCCGGGCTGCGCTGATGCACCGCGACCAGCACAGCTGCGCGTACTGCGGCGGCAAAGCCGACACCGTCGATCACGTGGTGCCGCGCAGCCGTGGCGGCGACCACTCCTGGGAGAACTGTGTGGCCGCCTGTTCGACCTGCAATCACCGCAAGGCGGACCGGTTGCTGGCCGAGATCGGCTGGACGCTGCGATTGGTGCCCACCTCGCCCAAGGGCCAGCATTGGCGGCTTCTTGCGGTGATCCACGATCTCGACCCGGTGTGGATGCGCTACCTCGGTGAAGGCGCCGCCTGAGCTCTAGCCTCGACCGAGCCAACCGGCGACGAAGCCGGCCAGCAGCACGCCAAAACCGCCCATCTCACCGACGATGAGCAGCACCATCGACACATGCATTCCGGCTGTGGGGTGCTCGAACTGGTTGGTGGTGTCTTGTAGGGCGCCGTGCACGATGTAGCTGACGATGGCGGCCAGGAAATAGAACACGACCACCATGGCTGCCGTCAGATTCACCCAGGTCGGCCAGACGCTGAGCTCGACGAAGACCGCTAACAGCAGCGTGGCGAAGGAATACAGCAGCGCGGCACGGTGTGCGATGTCGACGTAGGGATGGGCGAGGCGCTCCGGCCGCGTGACCATCTGCCGGTACTTCCAGATGCCCAGTCCCAGGGCGAGCAGGAAGGTCAGGCCCGCTGCCAGCAGCGTTGTCAGCGTGTCGGTGCCCAGTGCTCCGCCGGTCCAATCCACGATGGTGCCTCCTCAGACGTTCTGTGCGACGTTGTTCCGGTACCAGCGCCGCCCATGCCAGCGTTGGTAGTGCCACACCGCGGTGGGCAGCGTCCCGCGGCGATGCAGCCAGAAGCCGGCCGGCGGCGCGAGTCGAGCCGGCTGCCGGCCGGGCGTGATCTCGGCAAGCACGATCCCTTCGCCTTGATCGGCGCGCCGTTCGGCGATGACGGTGCCGTCCGCGGTGGCGATCAGCGTGGCGCCTTCGAAGTGACCGCGGTACCGCAGGGGCAGCCACGGCATCGCGCAGGTCAACGCACCCGCGTGGGCGGCGTGCACCACCGGGGCGCCGACATACTGGGCAAACGACGCCGCGGCCCGGCGCGCGGTACCGGCGTTGTTGCGTTCGAGGCGGTCGAACAGGACGTGCGGCGACCAGCGTGGAATCGACCACCAGCCCGAGCCGGTCATCACCAGGTCCACCCGGCCGCGCAGTCGGCGCACCGTCTGGGTGCGCATCAGCTCCCAGCACACCGCCGCCCCGACCGTGTGTTCGCCTGCCGCGAGCACCCCGTCGTCGTCGCCGGTGGTGTAGAACGCGTTCTCCCACATGGTCGGCAGATCCTTGTCGTGGCGCCCCACCACACCGCCGGCGGGACCTGCGAGTAGATAGGCGTTGCGGACGTGGCCGTCGGTATCGCGGCACAGAAAGGACCCACCGACCAGCGCGCGGTGCCGGCGAGCCAGCCTGGTGAGCAGTTCGGTGGCCGCACCGTCGGGCGGCAACGCCGCCGTCGCCAGTGCCGGCTCGAAGCCGATACCGGTGGTGAAGAACTCCGGCAGGGCGATGATCCTGGCGCCGGCACCGCCCGCCTCGTCGGCCAGCCGCTCACAGGCGGCAAGGTTGGCCGGAATGTCGCCGAGTACCGCATCCAGCTGGACAGCCGCAGCAAGAACCATGGTCATCGCCTTTCCGGAACGACGGCGCAGCCCTGGACCTCGAGCAACGCCTGGGGCAGGGACAGGCGTGCGACTCCGATCGAGGTGAGAGCCGGTCGGTGTTCTCCCACCCATGGTGCATAAACGCGCGCCAGCGCGGCCGACAAGTCGTCGATCGCGGTGCTGTAGATGGTCATGCTCACGATCTGCGTCCGATCGGAGCCGACGGAGGCAAGCATGGCGTCCAGCTTGTCCAGGATGAAGGTGAGCTGACCGGTGACATCGGCTGCCGGAATGCTGATTCCCTCCGGGTCAGCCTGTGCCGCAACGATTCCCGACCAGTGCATCAGCCCTGCGGTGATCACCAGTTGCGAGAGTCCCAACGCGTCGAACATTGCCGGCGGCAGGTAGCCGACGTCGGGGGTGAGCCGCTGAATCATGGTGTGTCCTCCTTGCCTAGTTGGTTTTTGACTCGAATCGGACGGGGTCGCCTACCCGAACCGGTCCCGTCGCCGTCACGGTGGCGTAGACCCCGGCGCATGCCAGCCGCCCGAAGTCTCCGATGACCTTGCTGTTGTGTTTGGCGATGGTTCGCAGGGTCGCCCGGTCCAGCGGCACGTCCTTGCCGTGCGCGAGCGTGGACATCACACAACGCGGCGTGCATAAGTCGACGCTGGCCGAGACCGCCGCACCGATGCTGAGCCGTCCGCCCACCCAGGCGTCTTCGACGAGGCCGGGCGCTGGGGTGTCGATGACCATCGTCGGCCGATAGCGGCGAGGGTTGAATCTCGCGGCGGGTTCCAGCCGCTGAAAATGGTTGAGCGTCGAGGTGGTGATGAAGTGCAGCGGCGTCAGGTCGAAGAACCTGTTGGCTTGCAGCGGGCCGTAGGTCAAGACCTCGTCGCCGTCGGCATTCGTGGTGGTGTGGCTGTACACGCCCTCCTTGGGCAGACCGGTCGCCGCGTCCCAGACCAACTCGGTCTTCGCGTCGCTGGGCACCGCCGCGGCGAGGCGTACCGTGCGGCCCAGATAGCGCGACATGGCGTCGTCGAGGTCGGTGCCGACGTTGCGGTGAGCCCTGCCGTCCGGGAAGACGACTTCCAGGGTGGGCAGCGGCTGTCCGGGCCGTGGTTCGTCGAGGTAGTAGGCCCGACAGGCCAGCATGCTGCCGTACTTGCGCGGATTCTTCGCGTTGCACAGATTGCCGGTCTCGACATCGATGAAGGCGTACCGGTGATCGCCCAGACCGCCGTGCGTGTCGATGTAGGTGTGGGTGATGCTTCGGCCGCCGACCGATTTGATGGGGAAGCGGAAGATGGTCTTGATGCGGCCGACCACGCTGTCGGCGCGCAATTCGTCGTTCATGGGACTCCCACTGGCAGGACCCCTGCTGCCCGACGGCGCGCCTACCTCGCGAAGGAAGAAGGCGTTGCCGCACGGCAGCAACGGGTGATGGTGCTATCTCCGAGGCCCGTGGGCCTCCCATGACTGCCGGGGCAGCCCTTCCTCACGCTGACTGCCAGTGCGAAGGTATGGCGTCACCATAATCGATGGCCGTTCAGCAGGCGCAAGGCAGCCCCGTCGCGCCCGTGCTCGGTCGCTCGCCCCGCGGCGGCGCCCCATCGGGCCGGGTTCCCGCACCGCCCGATCAGCGGTGGGATACCGTCTACGGCGTGAGCGTGTTGGAAACCCTCGGCATCTTCATTGGCATCCCGGCGGCAATGTTCGCACTGCTGGCCGCCCGGACCCTGTCGCAGAAGGGGCCGCGCGCGGCCACCTACCAGATGTCCGATCGGTGGACACACCCGCCGATCCTGTGGGCGGCGACCGACGAGGCCATTGGCGGACACGGCCACGGCCATTCCGAGTTCAGCGTGGGGGGTGGAACCAGTGGCAACTGGTGAAGTCGTAACGATCGATCCGGCGGACCTGCCCTACGGCTTTGTGGTCACCAACAGCGGTCGGGTTTCCGGGGTTACCGAGCCCGGCGAGGCGTCGACGCACTACCCGTTCCCGGTCAAGGAACTGGTGGCCCTCGATGACGCACTGACCTACGCGTCGCGTGCCACCCAGGCCCGGTTCGCCACCTACATCGGCGACCTGGGGGCGGACACCGCCGCGCGGGCCCGCGAGATTTTGGCCAAGGTGCCCACCCCCAACGATGCAGTGCTGATCGCAGTGTCGCCGGACCAGAAGGCCATCGAGGTGGTCTACGGCGCCGGCGTGGCTGACCGCATTGCCCCGGCAGCGGCACCGCAGGGTGTGGCCGCGGCGGCTGCGGCTTTCCGCGACGGCAACTTGATCGATGGTCTGGTCAGCGCGGTGCAGGTGATCAGCGCCGGCGTCACCCCGGCCTAGCGGCTGCTCTTACTGGTTCGGCGATCGTGCGGCAGGTGTTCCCAGCTCACACTGCCGCCGTGTCGGGTTCCCCGGCGCACCGAGCCTGGCTGTCGAACATCGACCGGCGCGCCGTCGGCCCGCAAGCGGTGACCGAAATCGTTCGCGCGCAGGGCATCACGCGGGACACCTTCCGGTCGCTGGACGTGATGGAGCAGGTCACCGACCCGGACGGCAAGAGCTTTTTCGTCATCCCCCGAACAGCCGGCGGCGATGCCGTGCGGCGCGCGGTGCTGCTGACCTACCTTCTCAATGCGGGCACCGGTTACGGCCGGCGTGGCGCGTGCACCGACTTTCCCGAGACGCCGTACGGCGCGGCCGAGATGCGACGGATCATCGACCGTCAGCGCGCGAACCGCTGGAGCTACGCGGTGGTCCGAGGTATCTGCAACGCCGGCGGCTGTGTGGCCGCCACCCCTAACGGGGTGCTGATGGTCGTGGGCGGCAATCGGATTCACGGTTCGTTCAGCCACCGCGGCGGCACCATGTGGGGAGATCTGTTCCTGGTCAACTCCCAACAGGTCTCCGACCCCGCCCGGCGGCTGCACGAGATCATCGAAACGGGACGTCTCGGCCCGGGCGGACCTGACCTGGACGCGCTGTTGCATCACGAGGAGATTCACGCCCAGCAATGGGCTGCGCTGGGGCCGGTGCGGATGCCGGCGCGCTACCTCGCCGAGGAGGCGAGGGCGCGAATCTTCGGTGGTGTCAACAGTTTCGAGAAGGATGCCGGCCTGCGCGACGGGGGATACCGCTGATCAGGCGGTATCAACGGTGCGTGCCCGCAGCGACCGCTCCACTCCGGCCCGGCCCTCGGTGACCAGCCTCCGCAGCGCCGGCGGCACCGAAGGATCGGCCAGGAAAGCGTCGGCGGCGTCCAATCCCGCCTGGCTGACATCCCACCCGGGGTACAGGCCCACCACCACGGTCTGCGCCACCTCGCTGGATCGCCGTTCCCACACACCGGAGATCGCCTCGAAGTAGCGCGCGGTGAACGGTGCCAACAGCTCGCCCTGACCGGGCTGCACGATCCCGCCGATGATCGCGCGACCGGTGATGTTGGCCAACGTGTCGTCCTCGATCACCTGCTGCCAGGCCGCTTCCTTGACCGCGGCCTGCGGCCGGGCCGCTGACGCCTGGGCGCCCTGGCGTTTGCCGGCCGCGGTGGGGTCACGCTGGATCTCGGCGTCGATCGCCGCAGAGTCCAGCACGCCGCCGCGGGCCAGCGCCACCACGATCCGCCAGCGCAGGTCGGTGTCGACGGCCAGCCCGGCCAGCCCCTGAGCGGCCGGGTCCGCGTCCAGCAGCGCGGCCAGTACCGCGGTGTGCCGCTCGGCGAGCACCGACGTGCACAGCGCGTTGACATAGGCCAGCTGGTGATCTGAGCCGGGGTCCGCGCCGCGGGCCAACTCCAGCAGCCGATCGGCGAACGCCGGCCAACCCTGCTCGGCGGCCCAGGCCGGCTCGGCGTAGAAGCCCAGCGCGGTCTGCGCCTGCAGCAGCAGCCGCGAGGCCACGCCGACCTCGGTCTCGGCGCCGATACCGCGCTGCACCAGCGCCAGGAAGTCCCGGGCGCGCAGCTCGGCTTCGCGGGTCATCTCCCAGGCCGCCGACCACACCAGGGTGCGCGGCAACGGCTCGGCGATGTCGGCGATCCGCTCCGTCGCGGCGGCCAGCGACTGCGGGTCCAGCCGCAGCGCGCAGTAGGTCAGGTCGTCGTCGTTGACCAGGATCAGCTTTCCGCGCGAAACCCCGACCAGGCCAGGCACTTGGGTGCTGGGCCCGTCGATGTCCAACTCCTCGCGGTGCACCCGCACCAACCGGCCCGAACCGGAGGGGTCGTCGTCGTAGATGCCGATGGCCAACCGGTGCACCCGGGTCTCGCCGGCCCCCGGAGCGGCGCCGCTCTGCGTCACCGCGAACCGGGTAAACCGGCCGTCGCCGTCGACATCGAAGTCTGCCCGCAGCGTGTTCAGGCCGGTGGTCTTCAGCCACTGCCGGCCCCAGTCGGACAGATCCCGGCCGGACGCCTTCTCCAGCGCGGCCAGCAGGTCGTCAAAGGTGGCGTTGCCGAACGCGTGCGCGGCGAAGTAGTCGCGCAGACCGGCCAGGAAGTGGTCCAAGCCGACATAGGCCACCAACTGCTTGAGCACGGATGCGCCTTTGGCGTAGGTGATCCCGTCGAAGTTGACCTCTACGGCGGCCAGGTCGGGGATGTCGGCGGCGATCGGGTGCGTCGACGGCAGCTGGTCTTGGCGGTAGGCCCACGACTTCTCCGCGTTCGCGAATGTCGTCCAGGCGCTGGTGTATTCGGTTGCCTCGCTTTGGCACAGCACCGACGCGAACGTCGCGAACGATTCGTTGAGCCACAGGTCGTCCCACCACCGCATGGTGACCAGGTCGCCGAACCACATGTGCGCCATCTCGTGCAACACGGTCTCGGCGCGTCGCTCATAAGACGCCCGGGTCACCTTGCTGCGAAAGACGTAGTCCTCCAGGAACGTCACCGCTCCGGCGTTCTCCATGGCGCCGGCGTTGAACTCCGGCACGAACAGCTGGTCGTACTTGCCGAACGCATACGGCACACCGAAGTTGCTGTGGTAGAAGCCGAATCCCTGCTTGGTCTCGGTGAACAGCCGCTCGGAGTCCATGTGCTCGGCCAGCGAAGCCCGGCAGAACAGGCCCAGCGGGATCTCGCTGTGCTCGTCACGGTAGACGTCGTCCCAACGGGCATACGGTCCGGCGATCAGCGCCACCAGATACGTGCTCATCTTGGGCGTGGTCTCGAAGCTGTGCACTCCGTCGCGTACGGAGGTCGTGGCGCCATTGGAGATCACCTGCCAGTGCGACGGCGCGGTGACGGTGATGTCGAAGGTGGCCTTGAGGTCTGGCTGGTCGAAGCAGGCGAACATCCGCTTGGCGTCGGCGGTTTCGAACTGCGAGTACAGGTACACCTCGTCGTCGACCGGGTCGACGAAGCGGTGCAGACCTTCGCCGGTGTTGGAGTAATAGCACTGCGCGTCGATCTCGACGGTGTTGTGCTCGGCCAACCCGGTCAGCACCACACCGACGGACTCGTCGTAGGCCGAGACATCCAGAGCGCGGCCGTTGAGGGTGGCACCGTGGATCGTCTCGGCGGCGATGTCGATGACGGTGTCACTGCCGGCCAGGGCGTCGAAGGTGACGGTGGTGGTGGAGCGGAAGGTGCGCTCGCCCGGATTGCCGCTGCCATCGGTCAGGTCCAGCGCGATCCGGTAGTTGACGACGGTGACCGAAGCGGCCCGCACGGCGGCCTGGTCGCGGGTGAGGTTAGGAAGTGCCACGCCCGCCTACAGTAGCCGCCAGACCGTGCGGGCGGGCGCCGGACCGAGTTTAATGAGGCCATGCTCATTGCCGGTCTGACCTTCGCCGTGCTGGCCGCGGTGTTGCACGTCTACATCTTCGCGCTTGAGTCGCTGAGTTGGACCTCACCGCGCACTCGGGCCGTCTTCGGCACCACCGTGGCGGAGGCTGAGGCCACCAAGGAGCTGGCCTTCAACCAGGGTTTCTACAATCTGTTCCTGGCCATCGTCACGGTAGTGGGTGTCGCCGCGGTTTCGTTGGACCACAACACAGTTGGGCTTGCGCTGATCTTTGCCGGCGTCGGGTCCATGCTGGCTGCGGCGCTGGTTCTGGTGACGTCGTCGCCCGACAAGGCCCGCGCGGCCGTCGTCCAGGGTGCCTTCCCGGCGGTTGCGGTCGTGCTGCTGGCCCTGAGCCTGTAACCGCGCGGTGGGCATAGATGTGTCCGGTGCCGCGTTAGACGTTCTAAACGTGTCCGTTGTTGGCTGAGAGGATCGCCCATGCCCGTGAAATCGCACGCCGCGCTCTGGTTCGACCCGCTGTGCCCGTGGTGCTGGATCACCTCCCGGTGGATCCTGGAGGTCGAGAAGGTCCGTGACATCGACGTCACCTTCCACGTGATGAGTCTGGCCGTCCTCAACGAGGGGCGCGACGATCTTCCCGAGCAGTACCGCGAAGGCCTCAAGCACGCGTGGGGTCCAGTGCGGGTGGCGATCGCCGCCGAACAGTTGCGCGGCAACGAGATCCTGCGGCCGCTGTACACCGCGATGGGAACCCGGATCCACAACCAGAACAACAAGGACTTCCCCGACGTCATCGCCGGTGCGCTGGCCGAGGTGGGTCTGCCGGCTGAACTGGCCGACGCCGCCACCAGCGACGCCTACGACGAGGCGCTGCGCGCGAGCCACCACGCCGGCATGGACGCCGTCGGCAAGGACGTCGGGACCCCGACCATCCATGTCAACGGGGTGGCGTTCTTCGGGCCGGTGTTGTCCCGCATTCCCCGCGGCGAGCAGGCGGGGGAGCTGTGGGACGCGTCGGTGACCTTTGCGTCCTACCCGCACTTCTGGGAGCTCAAGCGCAGCCGCAGCGAGGCGCCGGAATTCGACTGATGGATAGCGAGCGCATCCTGGTGCTCGGTGCCGGGGAGCTCGGGATGGCGGTGTTGCAGGCCTTAGCGGGCAGTGCCGGTCGGTCCGGGACCGCCACGGTGTCGGTGCTGCTGCGCCCGACGACCGTCGAATCGAGTGATCCGGCCAAGCAGCACGAGCTCGCGCGGATTCGGCAGTGGGGCGTCGCGATCGAGCCGGGCGACGTGGTCGCCTGGACATCTGCCCAGCTGGCGGAGGTATTCAGCGGTTTCGACGCGGTGATCAGCTGCGTCGGCTTTTCGGCGGGTGAAGGCACGCAGCTGAAGCTGGCTCGCGCCGCACTGGCCGCGGGTGTGAGGCGTTTCGTGCCCTGGCAATTCGGCGTGGACTACGACGTCATCGGCCGGGGCAGTCCGCAGGACCTCTTCGATGAACAGCTCGATGTTCGCGACCTGTTGCGAAGCCAGAGGGATACCGAGTGGTTGATCATCTCCACCGGCATGTTCACCAGCTTCCTATTCGACCCGTCATTCGGCGTGGTCGATGTCCCCGGCCGAACGGTGGCCGCGCTGGGCAGCTGGGATACCGCCGTCACGGTGACGACGCCGGAGGATATCGGGGCGCTGACGGCGCGCATTTTGTTCGCCGTCCCGAGGTTTGCCAATGAGGTGATCTACCTGGCCGGTGACACACTCACGTACGCCGATCTCGCCGACCTTGGCGAGGATGTGCTTGGGCGCAAGGTCGATCGCGTGCTTCGGCCGTTGTCCAGCTTGATCGAGGAATCCGAGCACGATCCCGACGACTCGATGAAGAAATACCGCGCAGTTTTCGCGCAGGGAAAGGGAGTGGCGTGGGACATCGGCGACACGTTCAACGGGCGGTACAACATCGCCACCACGACCGCCGCTCAGTGGGCTCGGGACAACCTGAAACCCGCGCAGGTGTGCAGACGAGGCTCTGAGAGAATGGCGCCATGCGCGTCTACCTCGGCTGCGACCATGCCGGTTACGAACTCAAAGAAGCGATCGTCGAGCACCTGAAGAAGGCCGGCCATGAGCCGGTCGACTGCGGGGCCTTCAGCTACGACGCCGAGGACGACTACCCGGCGTTCTGCATCGCGGCGGCGGCCCGCACGGTGGCCGACCCCGAGAGCCTGGGGATCGTGATCGGTGGGTCCGGCAATGGCGAGCAGATCGCGGCCAACAAGGTGCCCGGGGCGCGCTGTGCGCTGGCGTGGAGCACCGAGACCGCGCAGCTGGCCCGGGAGCACAACAACGCCCAGCTGATCGGCATCGGCGGCCGGATGCACACCACCGCCGAAGCGCTCGCGATTGTCGACGCGTTCCTGAGCACGCCGTGGTCGGAGGCCGAACGGCACCAGCGGCGCATCGACATCCTGGCTGCCTACGAGCGCAACCACGAGGCACCTGCGGTGCCCGGCGCGCCCGCCTGACCCGAGCACAGATTGGCCTGACATGCCGGAGGGGCACATCCTGCACCGGCTGGCCCGGCTGCATCAGCGCCGTTTCGCAACCGCGCCGGTAGCGGTGTCCAGTCCGCAGGGCCGCTTCGAATCCGGTGCTGCCCTAGTCGACGGGCAGCCGCTGCTGCGGGCCGAGGCGTGGGGCAAGCATCTGTTCCACCACTACGCGCGCGGGCCGATCGTGCACGTGCACCTGGGGATCTACGGCCAGTTCACCGAGTTCGACCTGGCCGACGGTGGCCTGCCCGAACCGGTCGGCCAGGTCCGGATGCGCATGGTGGGCGCCGCTTACGGCACCGATCTGCGCGGCCCGGCGGCATGCGAGGTGATCGACGAGGCCCAAGTCGCCGATGTGCTCGCGCGACTGGGGCCCGACCCGCTGCGGGGCGACGCCGATCCATCGCTGGCCTTCAAGAGAATTGCTAAGTCCCGCAAGACTATTGCTGCGCTGCTGATGGACCAGTCGGTGCTGGCCGGGGTGGGCAACGTCTACCGCAGTGAGGTGCTGTTCCGGCACCGGATCGACCCCTACCGGCCCGGCGTCCAGATCGGCGAAGCCGATTTCGGCGAGATCTGGGCCGACCTGGTGGCGCTGATGAAGGTCGGCCTGCGGCGCGGCAGCATCGTCGTCGTCCGGCCCGAGGACGACCACGGCGCCCCGGCGTACGCGGCCGGCAAGCCGCGCACCTACGTCTACCGGCGTGCCGGTAACCCGTGCCGGGTGTGCGGGACTGCCGTGCGCACCGCTGAACTAGAGGGCCGCAATGTGTTCTGGTGTCCGTCCTGTCAGTCCTGATGTCCGGGCCGGACAGTCAGTCCCCAGTGAAAGCCCGTGATTTTCAATCGGTTTGAGCGTTTCGGCGGCAGCTGGTCCGGCTATAACCGATCGCATGGAATCGCTCAGCAGGATCTCCGCTGCCACCTTTGCCCTTGCCGCGGGTACGGGGCTGATCGGCCTCGGTGTCGCCGCCCAGGCTCGCGCCCTGCCGGCGCCGGTCTACCACTGGTGTCCCGGCCAGACCTGGGACTCGACGTGGGGCATGAACTGGGAGAAGAACGAATGCCACGACGATCACCACCGCGATCGCGACGGCAATGACCACAGTCGCGACTTCCATGGCGAGCAGCGCGGCCCCGGAGGCGTCGACCAACATGGCCCACAAGGGCCCCACCCGCAAGGGCCCGGTGGGCCTCAACACCCCGGTGACTACACCCACCCGGGTAGCCCCGGACAGCCCGGTTCGGGCCACGGCTGACCCCCGGCCGCGGGCTGTGGCTCAGTCGTCGTACACCGTCTCGCGGCGGGGCCTAAGTGCCACCCCGAGCGCCCGGTAGATCTCATTGGACAACACCACGCTGCGCGGGTCGGCATTGGCCTGGGTGTGGTCGAACCGGTTCATCACATAGCCGTAGCCGATCCGGTGCTCCAGATCGGCGAACGCGAACGATCCGCCCAGGCCGCCGTGACCGAAGATCCGCCGGTTGGGCCCATTGACCCCCTGGGCGTTGAGCATGTAGCCCATGCCCCATCCGTGTTCGGCGACTCGGGGGCCGAGCACCAGATCGGTCTCGGTGCCGCCCTGCAGCACGCGCAGGCGGTCCATCGTTGCCCGGCTGAGCAGCTTCTCCTGCACCAGTGCGTTGTAGAAGGTGGCCATGCCCAGGGCGGAGACCTGAGCGTTGGTTCCGGGGAACTCCAGTTGGCGCCAGAGGGTCAGGTCGTTGGTGGCGATCTCGTCGTCGGGGGCGAACCCCATCGCGACCGCCAGTCCCGCCTTGGGGTGGTCGTCCAGCGAAGTCGGGCGTTTCGGCGCGCCGGCCGAGGACAACATCTCCCGGATCGTGGGCTTGCCCACCGGATCGGCGCAGCGGTACGGCTGTTGGTCGGCGGGCACCCCGATGTGCACCTCGGCGCCGAGCGGGCCGGCGACCTCGGTGCGCAGGTACTGGCTCACGGTCAATCCGGTCACCCGCCGGACGACTTCGCCGATGATGAAGCCGTAGGTCGTCATGTGATAGCCCTGCGCGGTGCCCGGACGCCACCACGGTTCGGCGGCGGCCAGCCGCTGGCAGACCAGGTCCCAGTCGGTGACGTCGCGCCAGTGCATCGGTTCGCGCGGGCCGATCGCCCCGGAACGGTGCGCCAGCACCATCGCCAGGGAGATGTCGCCCTTGCCGGCCTGGCCGAACTCCGGCCAGTAGTGGGCCACCGGGATCCGCAGGTCCAGTTCGCCGGCTTCAGCGAGCCGATGAACGCAGGTGCTGGTCAGGCCCTTGCTGCCGGACAGCACGGTGCTCAGGGTGTCTTCCTGCCAAGGCCGCTGGCCCTCGACGTCGACGGAGCCGGCCCACAGATTGACCACGAGTTCGCCGTCGACATAGGCCGCGACGGCTGCGCCGAGTTCGTCGCGCTCGGTGAAGTTGCGTTCGAACTCGTGCCGCACCTTCTCAAAGCGCGGGGAGCACGTCCCATGAATTTGGACGTGCCGTGTGCCGCCCATGGCGTGCCTTCCTGCTAGGGAATATCCCCTTACACGGGGGTGACGGGGCGATCGAACCCGCGTAGCTTGCTTGGAAGGATAAGTCCGCGGCGTCGCGTGAGTACAGCAGGCCCGGCACCCGGTCCGGCGGCGCCGGTGACCTGGCGCTGGTTATGAGGTAAGACCGTTGCGGGAGTCCGTCGAACCGCAGGTCGACGGACTCCACGCTGGTCCTTGCAGAGCGGGCGACGGGAATCGAACCCGCGTAGCTAGTTTGGAAGACTAGGGCTCTACCATTGAGCTACGCCCGCATGAATAGCTAGAGCGAGACTGTACCGGCGTGGCGGACCCGAAATCCAATTGCCCCGTCGCGGTGCCTTCGTGGGGCGTTGGCAGCAGGTCATTGTGATCACCGATATGCCGGGCCGTAGGATCGCCTGGTCAGTGCGGGGTGTAGCGCAGCTTGGTAGCGCATCCGCTTTGGGAGCGGAAGGCCGCAGGTTCAAATCCTGTCACCCCGACCAGCAGCGCGCGCCGCACCGGCACGACCGACCACGTCAACGATATCGAGGAGTACACCCGTGAAGAGCACCGTCGAGCAGCTGACCCCGACCCGGGTTCGCATCAACGTTGAGGTGCCGTTCACCGAGCTTCAGCCGGACTTCGAGCGGACCTACAAGGAGCTGGCCAAGCAGGTGCGGTTGCCGGGCTTCCGGCCGGGTAAGGCTCCGGCCAAGCTCATCGAGGCTCGTTTCGGTCGTGCCGCAGTGTTGCAGCAGGTGGTCAACGAGGCGCTGCCGAGTCGCTACAGCGAGGCAGTCACGACGTCGGACCTCAAGCCGCTGGGCCAGCCCGACATCGAGGTCACCAAGCTCGACGACGGTGAGCAGATCGCCTTCACCGCCGAGGTCGACGTGCGCCCGGACATCGCCCTGCCCGACCTGGAGCAGCTCAAGATCACCGTGGACCCCATCGAGGTCAACGACGATGAGGTCGACACCCAGCTCGACGCGCTGCGCGCCCGGTTCGGCACCCTGACCGGTGTCGAGCGCCCGGCCGCGAAGGGCGACTTCGTCTCGATCGACCTGGACGCCACCGTCGATGGGGAAACCGTTGAAGGGGCTGCCACAGAGGGGCTGTCGCACGAGGTCGGATCGGGTCAGCTCATCGAGGGCCTCGACGACGCCATCGTGGGGCTGTCCGCCGGTGAGAGCAAGTCCTTCACCACCAAGCTGGCCGCCGGCCCGCAGGCCGGTAAGGACGCCGAGGTCACGGTCACGGTTCAGTCCGTCAAGGAGCGCGAGCTGCCCGAGGCCGACGACGAATTCGCGCAGCTGGCCAGCGAATACGACACCATCGGCGAACTGCGCGAGAACCTCGTCGAGCAGGTGAGCCGGACCAAGCGCATCCAGCAGGCCGAGAAGGTCCGCGAGGCGACGCTGGAGACCCTGGTCGAGCAGGTCGAGATGCCGCTGCCCGAGGCCGTGGTGCAGGCGCACATCGACAACGCCCTGCACAACGCCCTGCACGGTCTGGACCACGACGAGAACAAGTTCGCCGAGTCGCTGGCCGAGAAGGGCTCCTCGCGGGCCGAGTTCGACGCCGAGACCCGCAGTGAGGCCGAGAAGTCGGTGAAGACCCAGCTGCTGCTCGACGCGCTCGGCGACAAGCTGGAGATCCAGGTGGGGCAGAACGACCTCACCCAGCACCTGGTGCTGATGGCACGTCAGTACGGCCTTCCGCCGCAGCAGCTGGTTCAGTTCCTGCAGCAGAACAACCAGCTGCCGGCAGTCTTCGCTGACGTGCGTCGCGGCATGGCGTTGGCGGCAGCGGTGCGTGCCGCCGCAGTCAGCGACACCGCGGGCAACGAGATCGACACCGCTGAGTTCTTCGGCGCCGAATCCGACGAGGCGAACGAAGCCGCCGACGCGGCCGCCGAGGCTTTGGCCACCGCCGACGAAGCGGTCGAGGCCGAGGCCGCCACCGACGAGTGACGCTGTAAGCGAACGAAGCCGGTTCGGACCTACTTCAGCCGCGCCGGTTGGTTAGGGTCGGTGCATATGAATCTCGAGAAAGCAGGTATCCCACTGTGAGCCAGCCCGGACTGAATCTCGTCGACTCGGTATACGAGCGGCTACTGCGAGAACGCATCATCTTCCTGGGGTCGCAGGTGGACGACGACATCGCCAACCGGCTGTGCGCCCAGATCCTGTTGTTGGCCGCCGAAGACCCGACCAAGGACATCTCGCTCTACATCAACTCCCCGGGCGGTTCGATCAGCGCGGGGATGGCGATCTACGACACGATGGTGCTGGCACCGTGTGACGTGGCCACCTACGCGATGGGCATGGCCGCCTCGATGGGCGAGTTCCTGCTCGCGGCGGGCACCAAGGGCAAGCGCTACGCCTTGCCGCACGCCCGGATCCTGATGCACCAGCCGTTGGGTGGGGTGACCGGCAGCGCCGCCGACATCGCCATCCAGGCCGAGCAGTTCGCGGTCATCAAGAAGGAGATGTTCCGGCTCAACGCCGAGTTCACCGGCCAGTCCATCGAGCGCATCGAGGCCGACTCCGACCGCGACCGCTGGTTCACCGCCGCCGAAGCGCTGGAATACGGCTTCGTCGACCACATCATCACCCGCGCCCACGTCAACGGAGATGCATCATGAACCCCGAAACCTTGCGAGCCATCGCGCCGCAGGCGCGCTACATCCTGCCGTCGTTCGTGGAGCACTCCAGCTGGGGCGTCAAGGAGTCCAATCCGTACAACAAGCTGTTCGAGGAGCGGATCATCTTCCTGGGCGTCCAGGTCGACGACGCCTCGGCCAACGACATCATGGCCCAGCTGCTGGTCCTGGAGTCGCTGGACCCGGACCGCGACATCACCATGTACATCAACTCCCCGGGTGGTTCCTTCACCTCGCTGATGGCGATCTACGACACCATGCAGTACGTGCGGGCCGACATCCAGACCGTGTGCCTGGGTCAGGCCGCGTCGGCCGCGGCGGTGTTGCTGGCGGCGGGTACGCCGGGCAAGCGGATGGCGCTGCCCAACGCCCGGGTGCTGATCCACCAGCCGTCGCTGTCCGGCGTGATCCAGGGTCAGTTCTCCGACCTGGAGATCCAGGCCGCTGAGATCGAGCGGATGCGGACCCTGATGGAGTCCACTCTGGCTCGCCACACCGGCAAGGACCCCGAGGTGGTCCGCAAGGACACCGACCGCGACAAGATCCTGACCGCGGCCGAGGCCAAGGAGTACGGGATCATCGACACCGTGCTGGAGTATCGGAAGCTGTCGGCGCAGACCGCCTAGTTTTCTCCACACCGAACGTGCACTCAGCGCGAATTTCCGGCCGGATTTTCGCGCTGAGTGCACGTTCGCCGTTTTAGCGGGAGACTGCGGCGGCCAGCTCGCTGATATCTGCCGGGCTGACCCGGCAGCAACCGCCCACGATGCGTGCGCCCGCGGCAACCCACTGCGGCACCAGCGCGGGGGAGAAGCGCACCGGCCCGTTCCACCCTCCAGAGCTCCAGTGCTCGCCGCTGTTGGGGTAGGCAACCACCGGCTTGCCGGTGACCTCGGCGGCAATCTCGATCGCCGGTAGGACGTCGTCCGGCACACAGCAGTTCACTCCCACGGCGACGATCTGCGGCACCCCGGCGGCCACCGCGAACGCTTCGGCGAGTGGCTGCCCGGCGCGGGTCGCCGTGCCGTCAATCGTGTAGCTGAGCCACGCCGGCACGTTCGCCTCCTGGACCAGACCCACCAGGGCCGCCGCCTCGTCGAGGTCCGGCACGGTCTCCAGCGCGAGCAGATCGGCGCCGGCACCGGCCAGCACCTCCAGCCGCGGTCGGTGCCAAGACGACAACTGCGCGATCGAAAGACCGTAGCGCCCAACGTATTCCGAGCCGTCGGCGCGGGCGGCGCCGTACGGGCCGACCGACGCGGCCACCCAGCGACCAGGCACGTCGCCGCCGGCGTTGCGGGCCAGGCCCACGCTGCGGCGCAAAAGCCCGTCGGCCGTGCGTCGGTCGATCCCGCGGGTGGCGAACCCGTCGAAGCTCGCCTGATAGCTGGCGGTGGTCGCGATCTGGGCGCCTGCGGCGAAGAAGGCGGCGTGAACGGCCGCAATCTCTTCGGGGTGCTCGACGAGCAACCGGGCAGACCACAGCGGGTCGGACAGGTCGGCCCCGCGGGCCTCCAGTTCCGTGGCCAGCCCCCCATCGGCGACGAGGACGGTATCGTCGGGCACGGCGAACCCCACGTTGGCCACTGTAGGGCTGGAAGGCTCTGCCTGTCTCACGGCCGGGTAACGCCCCCGAAACGCTCACGCCACGCCAGCGCGTCACACACCGGGCGCGGCGCCTTGGACGATATGTTCTTGGAGCAGGCAGATGGGCCCTGATGAATACCAACGACGCGATTCGGCCTTATCGGTCGCCTCGCACCGGAATGAACGGGTAGCGTCGGAGCAGACACCGGCACCCCGACGACAGACGGCGAACAGGAAGTAGGTCCTAACGCACTATGGCGCGCATTGGAGACGGCGGGGACCTGCTGAAATGTTCGTTCTGCGGTAAGAGCCAGAAGCAGGTTAAGAAGCTCATCGCGGGTCCGGGCGTCTACATCTGCGACGAGTGCATCGACCTGTGCAACGAGATCATCGAAGAAGAGCTGGCCGACGCCGACGACGTCAAGCTCGATGAACTGCCCAAGCCCGCGGAGATCCGCGAATTCCTGGAGGGCTACGTCATCGGCCAGGACACGGCCAAGCGCACCCTGGCGGTGGCGGTCTACAACCACTACAAGCGGATCCAGGCCGGCGAGAAGAGCCGGGATTCCCGCTCCGGTGAGCCGGTTGAGCTGACCAAGTCCAACATCTTGATGCTCGGGCCCACCGGCTGCGGCAAGACCTACCTGGCCCAGACCCTGGCCAAGATGCTCAACGTGCCGTTCGCGATCGCCGACGCCACCGCGCTGACCGAAGCGGGCTACGTCGGTGAGGACGTCGAGAACATTCTGCTCAAGCTGATTCAAGCGGCCGACTATGACGTCAAGCGCGCCGAGACCGGCATCGTCTACATCGACGAGGTCGACAAGATCGCCCGCAAGAGCGAGAACCCGTCGATCACCCGCGACGTTTCCGGCGAGGGCGTGCAGCAGGCGTTGCTGAAGATCCTGGAGGGCACCCAGGCCTCGGTTCCCCCGCAGGGTGGCCGCAAGCACCCGCACCAGGAGTTCATCCAGATCGACACCACCAATGTGCTGTTCATCGTGGCCGGGGCTTTCGCCGGACTGGAGAAGATCGTTTCGGATCGGGTTGGCAAGCGAGGCTTGGGTTTTGGTGCCGAGGTCCGGTCCAAGGCGGAGATCGACACCACCGACCACTTCGCCGAGGTCATGCCCGAGGACCTGATCAAGTTCGGATTGATCCCGGAATTCATCGGCCGGTTGCCGGTGGTGGCCTCGGTGACCAACCTGGACATGGAGTCGTTGGTCAAGATCTTGTCGGAGCCGAAGAACGCTCTGGTCAAGCAGTACACCCGGCTGTTCGAGATGGACGGGGTGGAGCTGGAGTTCAGCCCGGACGCCCTGGAGGCCATCGCGGATCAGGCCATCCACCGCGGCACCGGCGCGCGCGGTCTGCGGGCGATCATGGAAGAAGTCCTGCTGCCGGTCATGTACGACATCCCGAGCCGCAACGATGTCGCCAAGGTCGTCGTGACCAAGGAAACGGTGCAGGACAACGTGTTGCCGACCATCGTGCCGCGCAAGGCATCCCGCGGCGAGCGTCGCGACAAGAGCGCCTGATCCGGGGGCGGCGCTCGTCGCCGCGCAAAGTTACTCGCCAGTACCGAACTTCTCTTAGAGTTGGCGTGCGAGCGAACGTGATGAAAACCACATTTCCGGCTCAAGTTGACCGCTAACCCCGGTGTGACATCGACATTTAACACTGAGTAACCCGAATTTCGACACGGTGTGGCGTCGTATGGTCTATAAGAGCGGTGCAATAATCGGTACTGCCAGTGACAGAAAAACTTGTGGGTGCGCCAGCCGTGTTGCGCGGGCCCGGGTGGACAGTGATGGAAGGCGGGGCCGTGGGGCCGAGTGGTAACGGAGTCGGGTCGGCACCCGGGCGCCAAAAACTCGAGAAGGTCGTCATTCGTTTCGCCGGTGACTCCGGCGACGGTATGCAGCTCACCGGCGATCGCTTCACCTCTGAGGCGGCCCTGTTCGGCAACGACCTGGCCACCCAGCCGAACTATCCGGCCGAGATCCGCGCACCTCAGGGCACCCTGCCCGGTGTCTCGTCGTTCCAGATCCAGATCGCCGACTTCGACATCCTGACCGCCGGTGACCGCCCCGACGTGTTGGTGGCGATGAACCCGGCGGCGCTGAAGGCCAACATCGGCGACCTGCCGCGTGGCGGCATGGTGATCGTCAACTCCGACGAGTTCACCAAGCGCAACCTGGCCAAGATCGGCTACGAGGCCAACCCGCTGGAGACCGAGGAACTCTCCGACTACGTCGTCGTTCCGGTCGCGATGACCTCCCTGACCCTGGGTGCGGTCGAGGCGATCGGCGCGACCAAGAAGGACGGTGCCCGGGCCAAGAACATGTTCGCCCTCGGCCTGCTGTCCTGGATGTACGGCCGGGAGCTGGAGAGCAGCGAGCGCTTCATCAAGGAGAAGTTCGCCAAGAAGCCCGACGTGGCCGACGCCAACGTCCTGGCGCTGAAGGCGGGCTGGAACTACGGCGAGACCACCGAGGCGTTCGGCACCACCTACGAGATCGCACCGGCCAAGCTGCCGGCGGGCGAGTACCGCCAGATCTCGGGCAACACCGCGATGGCCTACGGCGTGGTCGTCGCCGGTCAGCTGGCCGACACCCAGGTGGTGCTGGGGACTTACCCGATCACCCCGGCCTCGGACATCCTGCACGAGCTGTCGAAGTACAAGAACTTCAACGTGCTGACCTTCCAGGCCGAAGACGAGATCGCCGGCATCGGTGCGGCGATCGGCGCCTCCTACGGCGGCGCGCTGGGCGTCACCAGCACCTCCGGTCCCGGCTTGGCTCTCAAGGCCGAGGCGCTGGGCCTGGCCGTCATGACCGAGCTGCCGCTGCTGCTGATCAACGTCCAGCGCGGTGGCCCATCCACCGGTCTGCCCACCAAGACCGAGCAGGCCGACCTGATGCAGGCGCTCTACGGACGCAACGGTGAGTCCCCGGTGGCGGTGCTGGCGCCGTGCACGCCGTCGGACTGCTTCGACGCGGCCATCGAGGCCGTCCGGATCGCGGTGACCTACCGCACCCCGGTGGTGCTGCTCTCCGACGGCGCGATCGCCAACGGTTCGGAGCCGTGGCGTATCCCGGACGTTGCCGCTATGGCGCCGATCGACCAGAACTTCGCCAAGGCCGGCGAGGACTTCGCGCCGTACGCGCGCGACCCGGAGACCCTGGCCCGGCAGTTCGCCATCCCCGGCACGCCGGGCCTGGAGCACCGGATCGGTGGCCTGGAGAAGGCCAACGGCTCCGGGGCGATCTCCTACGAGCCGGCCAACCACGATCTGATGGTTCGGCTGCGTCAGGCCAAGATCGACGGCATCGAGGTTCCGGACCTGGTGGTCGACGACCCCTCCGGGGACGCCGAGCTGCTGATGCTGGGCTGGGGCAGTTCCTACGGCCCGATCGCCGAGGCCTGTCGGCGGGTCCGGCGTGGCGGCGTCAAGGTTGCGCAGGCGCACCTGCGCAACCTCAACCCGCTGCCGGCCAACCTGGGTGAGGTGCTGCGGCGCTACCCCAAGGTGGTGCTGCCGGAGATGAACCTGGGCCAGTTGGCGCTGCTGCTGCGCGGCCGCTACCTGGTCGACATCCAGTCGGTGACCAAGGTGACCGGCCAGGCGTTCCTGGCCGACGAGGTCGAGGGAATCATCGACGACGCATTGGCCGGCACGCTGGCCGACCGGGAGAATGAGAAGGCGTCGCTGGCCAGGGCCGCGGCGGTCACCATTGCGGGTACAGCAGGAGCGAACTCATGACCACCACCGAAGCTGTCGGCTCGCTTGTCGGAACCGATCTGGGACTGACCGCGTTGAGCGGGGTCCCCACCACCGACGAGCCGCAGAAGTCCAAGGACTTCACCTCCGACCAGGAGGTGCGCTGGTGCCCGGGCTGTGGCGACTACGCCATCCTCAACTCCGTCCGCAACTTCCTGCCCGAGCTGGGGGTACGGCGGGAGAACGTGGTGTTCGTCAGCGGGATCGGCTGCTCGAGCCGCTTCCCGTACTACATGAACACCTACGGCGTGCACTCGATCCACGGCCGTGGCCCGACGTTCGCTACCGGGCTGGCAACCGCCCGCGAAGACTTGAAGGTCTTCCTGATCACCGGTGACGGCGACGCGCTGTCGATCGGCGGCAACCACCTGATCCACACGCTGCGACGCAACGTCAACATCACCATCCTGCTGTTCAACAACCGGATCTACGGACTGACCAAGGGCCAGTACTCGCCGACGTCGGAGACCGGCAAGGTCACCAAGTCGACGCCCTACGGTTCGCTGGACAACCCGTTCAACCCGATCTCGCTGGCGATCGGTGCCGAGGCGACGTTCGTCGGGCGTGCCCTGGATTCCGACCGCAAGGGCCTCACCGAGGTCCTTCAAGGTGCCATGGAGCACCGCGGTTCGGCGCTGGTGGAGATCCTGCAGGACTGCCCGGTGTTCAACGACGGGTCTTTCGACCTGCTGCGTAAGGACGGTGCGGAGAACCGCATCATCAACGTCCGCCACGGCGAGCGGGTCGTGTTCGGCGCCGAGGACGAGTACTGCGTCATCAGGTCCGGCTTCGGGCTGGAGGTCGCCAAGACGGCCGATGTCGCGGCCGACCAGATCGTGGTGCACGACGCCACCCAGGCCGACTCCTCGTACGCCTTCGCACTGTCGCGGCTCTCCGAACAGGACCTGTCGCACTTCCCGATGGGTATTTTCCGCAAGGTCAGCAAGCCCACCTACGACGACCTGGCGCGCGCGCAGGTTGCCGAGGCCCGGCAGTCGACCGCCAACGACACCGCCGCACTGCAGGCGCTGCTGCGTGGTCGCGACACCTGGACTGTCGACTGACGCCATGACTGCCGGTCGGTTGGCCGGTGTCGTGCTGGCCGGCGGCGCATCGCGTCGGATGGGCCGCGATAAGGCCACTCTGACCGTGCCGGGTCGGTTCGCCGGTCTGACCCTGGTGGAACACCTGGTCTCGGTGCTGGCGCAGCGCTGCGATCCCGTCTTCGTGGTAGCTGCCCAGGGCCAGGAGTTGCCCGATCTTGCTGCGCAGGTGCTGCGCGACGAAGTGCCCGGGCTGGGTCCGTTGCCCGCTATTGGGCTGGGGTTGCGAGCGGCGGCACAGGACGGCGCTCGACGCGCCTTCGTCTGCGCGGTCGACATGCCTTTTCTGACAACGGAATTGATCGATGCGGTCGCTGCTGTCACTGCTGACGTCGTGTTGCCGCACGCCGACCGGGACCACTATCTGGCCGGGGTGTATCGCACCACCTTGGCCGACACCGTCGATGCCTTGGTCGCTGCCGGCGAACGTCGAGTGGGCGCGCTGATCGACGTGGCCGACGTCCGGCGGATCGTGCTGGCCGACGCGTCACCGCTGGCCAATCTCAACTCTCCTGATGATGTCACCGGCTTGCGCTGAGTCGCGCATCAGCAAATGTGATTGTGGGCCGTAAATAAGGCATCAAACTACGTGCATGAATGGTGAAATAAATCATCGTATTATCTGCGCGAGATGCAACAAATATTGGCGTGACGCGGAATTAGCGGCGAGATCGCCTGGCTGCCGGTAGCCGGAAGCGTTTGGGGCGCAAGGCAATTGGATTAAGGCTCGCGGCGCACTGGGCGCCGAGTCCGGCTGGGGCGCGAAGCCGTTTGTGCATGCCCAATTACGTGTGGATTCCGGCCGGCGCGGATCTATCGCCTGCGTACGGGCGTTTGGTCCCGCCCCGGCCCGATGACCTGCGACGAGTGGGGTAGATGATGCTGCTGGGGCTCCTGTAACGGGCCATTTTCGGCGCGGCCAGCGCTGGAACGACGTCAAATCGCGCCATTTCCAGTGGTCCAGCCCACAAAAAGCTGGTGATCTGACTCACGCTCGGCAATGTGTGCTGTGACGTCGACGGATCGCCCAATTCTGGCGCTGACCTGCTATAACCATTCTTGACGGCGGCGTGATGGTTTCGTTATCTGCCCGAAATATTCGCGTCATGCGGTTGGACTTGTCGTATGAACGTTTCGTAAGTTTCCCCTCGCCCTAATGCAAGGCAAACAAATTGAATCGACGGAACCGCGTGTGAGCGGGGCCGCGGGCGGCCCCTCGAACGCCTCCGCGGTGCCGGGTGCCATCCCGGCGGGCGATCTGCCCCCTGCTGTCGTGCCTGACCTAGACGGCACGTCTCGAAGAACACTCCCGCCTGAAGACCAGGCATGCCGGCCCACTGCCGTGGGCGCACTTCGGAGCGCGCACTGCGAAAGGAAGCATGTTGAAGAACGTCCGCAAGCCCCTCACCCTGGCCGCGATCGCCGGCGCCCTGATCACCGGCGCCGTCGCCCTGTCCGACGCCACCGCCAAGGCGGACAGCGTCAACTGGGACGCCATCGCGGCCTGCGAGTCGGGCGGCAACTGGTCGATCAACACCGGCAACGGCTACTACGGCGGACTGCAGTTCAACGCCGGCACCTGGCGTGCCAACGGCGGCAGCGGCATGCCGCACAACGCGAGCCGTGCCGAGCAGATCCGGGTTGCCGAGAACGTTCTGCGCAGCCAGGGCATCGGTGCCTGGCCGGTGTGCGGCCGTCGCGGCTGAACATCCCTCTAGCGCTAGCGACGACGGCGCCGGGCGAGCAGCCCGGCGCCGTCGCCGTCGGTACAGGATCCGGCCGGCGAGTAGCGTCGGACGCGTGCCTGACACGCCTCGCGAGCTCGACATCATCCTCTACGGAGCCACCGGTTTCGCAGGGAAGCTGACCGCCCAGTACCTGGCTCGCGCCGGCGGCGCCGCCCGGATTGGGTTGGCCGGCCGCTCGGCGGAGCGGTTGCGCCAGGTCCGCGACGAACTCGGATCGCCAGCTCAGGACTGGCCGATCGTGCTGGCCGACGCCGATAAACCCACAACCCTGGACGCGATGGCGGCCCGCGCCCGAGTGGTGATCACCACCGTCGGCCCCTACACCCGTTATGGAATGCCCCTGGTCGCGGCCTGTGCCGCGGCGGGCACCGACTACGTCGACCTCACCGGCGAAGCGCTGTTCGTGCGGGAGAGCATCGACCGACACCACAAGCAGGCCGCCGACAACCGGGCCCGCATCGTGCATGCCTGCGGATTCGACTCCCTTCCGTCGGACATGAGCGTGTATGCCCTGTATCGGGCGGCGCGCGACGACGGCACCGGCGACCTGCTCGACACCGACTACGTTGTGCGAGGTTTCTCCGCCGGGGTGTCCGGAGGGACGCTGGCCTCGATGATCGAGGTTCTGAGCGCCGCGGCCAACGACCCGGAGGCCCGGCGGCAGCTGTTTGATCCCCACACGCTCAGCTCCGATCGGTCCGCCGAACCGCGATTGGGCCCCGAGCCGGACCTGTCCTGGCGGCGGGGCCAAGACATCGCGCCGGAACTGGACGGAATCTGGACCGCCGGCTTCGCGATGGCGCCCGTCAACACCCGCATCGTGCGGCGCAGCAACGGACTGCTGGACTGGGCCTACGGTCGGCGGTTCCGCTACGCCGAGCACATGAGCGTCGGCTCGTCGGCCGCGGCGCCGGTGCTGTCTGGACTGGCGACCGGGATAGGCAAGGTGACCTTCGCGGTCGGCGGCCACCTCTTGCGGCTGGTGCCGGATGGACTGTTGGAGCGGGTGTTGCCCAAACCAGGCACCGGCCCGAGCCGCAGCCGCCGCGAGAACGGCTACTACCGCATCGAGACCTACACGACTACCAGTAGCGGAGCCCGCTACCGGGCGGACATGGCGCAGCGCGGCGACCCCGGCTACCAGGCCACCTCGGTGCTGCTGGGCGAGAGCGCCCTGGCGCTGGCGCTGGACCGCGACGCCCTGCCCGACCACTACGGTGTGCTCACCCCGGCAGCCGCGATGGGCGATGTGCTGCTGACCAGACTGCCCGCGGCGGGAGTGACGCTAGAGGTATCCCGGCTGCGCTGATCGGGGCTCAAATTGCTCGGTGCCGGCCACTGATCTTTCCGCTAATGTCGTTTTCGACCGCTGCCGCAAGCAGCACCCAGCAACGAAGGTGGAATCATCATGGCCGGCCTCGACGATCTCTTCGCTCAGATCCCCATCCAGGACATCGCCAACCAGCTTGGCGCCGACTCGGGTGAAGTGGACAGCACCATTCGTACCCTGGTGCCGGTGCTGGTCGGCGGGTTGAGCCAGAACGCCCAAGACCCCGGTCAGGCCGACAGCATCGTCAACACCGCCGCCACCTTCGCGGCCCAGGGACTGCTGGACAACGCGTTGGGCGCCAGCCAGTCCGAAGGCCAGCAGGTGATCTCCACCATCTTCGGCGGCAACGACACCAGCCAGGTTGCCTCGGCGCTGTCGGGTGCCGGCGCGGGCAACAACGACCTGCTGCAGAAGCTGCTGCCGATCATCGCGCCGATCGTGCTCGCCTACATCGGCAAGCAACTGACCGGCCAGAAGTCCGAGCCGGCCCAGCAGCAGGCCTCCGGCGGCGGCCTCGGTGACGTCCTGGGCAGCATCCTGGGTGGTGCAGCCGGCGGTGGCGGTAACAAGTCGATGGGCAGCATCCTGGGCAACGCGCTGGGCGGCAAGACCGGGGAGGCGATCGGCGGAATCCTCGGCGGGCTGCTCGGCAAGAAGTAGCCCACAGCAGTCATAGCCAAAGCCCCCGGATCAGACCTGATCCGGGGGCTTTTCGGCAGTGTCACCTCCCTCGGACACCTCCCTGCGGGGATCACCTGGCCATCCTTCCTAGAATTGACCGGTGACTGACACTCCCAACGCCGCCAACACCGATCACCTGCCCAAGTCATGGGAGCCGGGTGCGGTAGAGGACGCGATCTACCAGCGTTGGGTGGATGCCGGCTACTTCACCGCCGATCCCACCAGCGAAAAGCCCGGCTACTCGATCGTGCTGCCCCCGCCGAACGTCACCGGCAGCCTGCACATGGGGCATGCGCTCGACCACACCCTGATGGACGTGTTGACCCGTCGCAAGCGGATGCAGGGCTACGAGGTGTTGTGGCTGCCCGGCATGGACCACGCCGGCATCGCCACCCAGAGCGTGGTGGAACGCCAGCTGGCCGCCGACGGTAAGACCAAGGAAGACTTCGGCCGCGAACAGTTCATCGAGAAGGTGTGGGACTGGAAGCGGGAGTCCGGCGGCACCATCGGCGCCCAGATGCGCCGGCTCGGCGACGGTGTGGACTGGAGTCGCGAACGGTTCACCATGGACGAGGGGCTGTCGCGGGCGGTCCGCACCATCTTCAAGCGGCTCTACGACGCGGGTCTGATCTACCAGGCTGAACGACTGGTCAACTGGTCGCCCGTGCTGGAGACCGCGATCAGCGACCTCGAGGTCAAGTACGAAGACATCGAGGGTGAGCTGGTGTCGTTCCGGTACGGCTCGCTCGATGACGCCGAACCCCACATCGTGGTGGCCACCACCCGACTGGAGACCATGCTCGGTGACACCGCGATCGCGGTGCATCCCGACGACGACCGCTACCGCGACCTGGTGGGCAGTTCATTGCCGCACCCGTTCTCCGACCGTCAGATCGTGGTGGTGGCCGACGCCCACGTCGACCCCGAATTCGGCACCGGCGCGGTGAAAGTCACCCCCGCCCATGACCCCAACGACTTCGAGATCGGTCTGCGACACCAGCTGGACATGCCGACGATCCTGGACAAACGCGCCCGGATCACCGGCACCGGAACACAGTTCGACGGCATGGACCGCTTCGAGGCGCGCGTCGCGGTGCGCGAAGCGCTGGCCGCCCAAGGCCGCATCGTCGCCGAGAAGCGGCCCTACCTGCACAGCGTCGGGCATTCCGAGCGCAGCGGCGAAGTCATCGAACCGCGGCTGTCCATGCAGTGGTGGGTAGACGTCTCCTCGTTGGCCAAGGCCGCCGGTGACGCGGTCCGAGACGGCGACACGGTCATCCATCCGAAGAGCCTGGAGCCGCGCTGGTTCGCCTGGGTCGACGACATGCACGACTGGTGCATCTCGCGGCAGCTGTGGTGGGGGCACCGCATTCCCATCTGGCACGGGCCCAACGGCGAGAAGGTCTGCGTCGGCCCGGATGAGACCCCGCCGCAGGGCTGGGAGCAGGACCCCGACGTGCTGGACACCTGGTTCTCCTCGGCGTTGTGGCCGTTCTCCACGATGGGCTGGCCGGACGCCACGCCGGAGCTGGAGAAGTTCTATCCGACCAGCGTTTTGGTGACCGGCTACGACATCTTGTTCTTCTGGGTGGCCCGGATGATGATGTTCGGCACCTTCGTCGGTGGCGACGCTGCGCTGCCCGACGCCCATGTTCCGTTCCGCAACGTGTTCCTGCACGGCCTGATCCGCGACGAACACGGCCGCAAGATGAGCAAATCGCGTGGCAACGGGATCGACCCGCTGGACTGGGTCGAGACGTTCGGCGCCGACGCGCTGCGGTTCACCCTGGCGCGCGGCGCCAGCCCCGGCAGTGACCTGTCGATCGGTGAGGACCATGCCCGCGCGTCGCGCAACTTCGTCACCAAACTGTTCAACGCGACCAGGTTCGCGCTGATGAACGGCGCCTCGCCGGCGCCGCTGCCGGCGCTCGATGAGCTGACCGACGCGGACCGCTGGATTCTGGGGCGGTTGGAAGAGGTTCGTGCCGAGGTGGATTCGGCGTTCGAAGGCTACGAGTTCGGTCGGGCCTGCGAGGCGCTGTATCACTTCGCCTGGGACGAGTTCTGTGACTGGTACGTCGAGCTGGCCAAGACCCAGCTGGGACAGGGCCTTACGCACACCACAGCCGTGCTCGCCGCGGTGCTGGACAACCTTCTGCGGCTATTGCACCCGGTGATCCCGTTCGTCACCGAAACCCTGTGGCAGGAGCTCACCGGTGCGGAGTCGCTGGTGATCGCGGACTGGCCGGCGTCCTCGGGCATCGCACTCGACCAGGTTGCTGCGCAACGGATTACCGACATGCAGAAGTTGGTGACCGAGGTGCGTCGGTTCCGCAGCGACCAGGGCCTGCGTGACCGGCAGAAGGTCCCGGCCCGGCTGACCGGTATCGACGACGCCGACCTGGCCACCCAGGTGGCAGCGGTGGCCTCCCAGGCTTGGCTGACCGAGCCCGGGGACGACTTCACGCCGTCGGCCACCGTCGAGGTGCGGCTGCAGCACGGCACCGTCGTCGTCGAACTGGACACCTCCGGCACCGTCGACGTCGAAGCCGAGCGTCGGCGGCTGGAGAAGGATCTGGCCACCGCGCGCAAGGAACTCGAGGCCACTTCGGCCAAGCTTGGCAATGAGGCATTCCTGGGCAAGGCGCCCGAAGCGGTGGTCGACAAGATCCGGGGCCGCCAGCAGCTGGCCAGCGACGAAGTGGAGCGGATCACGGCACGCCTGGCAGGCCTGGCGTGACCGATCAACCGATCGGCACCACAGAGCCCACCCCGGACGAGATTGCGGCGCTGCTGCAGGTCGAGCACCTTCTTGATCAGCGGTGGGGCGAGACCAAGATCGAACCGAGCCTGACCCGGATCAACGCCCTGCTCGAGCTGCTCGGTTCGCCGCAGCGCACCTACCCGTCCATCCACGTCGCCGGCACCAACGGCAAGACCTCGGTGGTGCGGATGATCGATGCGTTGCTGACGGCGTTTTCTCGCCGTACCGGACGCACCACCAGCCCGCACCTGCAGTCGGCGGTCGAGCGCATTGCGATCGACGGCCAGCCGATCAGCCCGGGCCGGTATGTGGAGACCTACGCCGAGATCGAGCCCTTCGTGCAGATGGTCGACGCGTCCTCGCAGGCTGATGGGGGACCGGCGATGAGCAAGTTCGAGGTGCTCACCGGGATGGCGTTCGCGGCCTTCGCCGACGCTCCGGTCGATGTCGCCGTGGTGGAAGTCGGCATGGGCGGCCGCTGGGATGCCACCAACGTCGTCCAGGCTCCGGTCGCCGTCATCACCCCGATCGGTATCGACCACGTCGACTATCTCGGCGACGACATCGCCGGGATCGCCGCGGAGAAGGCCGGCATCATCCATCGCTCGTCGGACGAACTGACCGACACCGTGGCGGTGATCGCCCGCCAGGCGCCCGAGGCGATGGAGGTGTTGCTGGCGCAGTCCGTGCGCACCGATGCGGCGGTGGCACGGGAGAACTCGGAGTTCGCGGTGCGCAGCCGCCAGCTCGCGGTCGGCGGGCAGGTGCTGGAACTTCAGGGCCTGGGCGGGGTGTACTCCGACCTCTTTCTGCCGCTGCACGGCGAGCATCAGGCCCACAATGCGGTGCTGGCGCTGGCGGCGGTCGAGGCGTTCTTCGGGGCCGGCGCCGACCGGCAGCTCGATGTCGACACCGTTCGGGCGGGCTTCGCCGCGGTGCGCAGCCCCGGCCGGCTGGAGCGGATGCGCAGCTCGCCCACGGTGTTCATCGACGCCGCGCACAACCCAGCCGGAGCCGCCGTGCTGGCCCAGGCCCTGGCCGAAGATTTCGACTTCCGATACCTGGTCGGTGTCGTCAGCGTGCTGGGCGACAAGGACGTCGACGGCATCCTGGCGGCGCTGGAACCGGCATTCGACCGAATTGTGGTGACCCATAACGGTTCTCCGCGTGCACTGGACGTTGAAACGCTGACCGTGGCGGCAGCGCGGTGGTTCGGTGACGACCGGGTGGTCACCACCGAAACGTTGGAGGACGCGATCGACACCGCTACGGCGCTGGTCGATGAATTCGACTCCGAGGGCGAAGCCTCCGGGGCTGGCATCGTGATCACCGGGTCGGTGGTCACCGCCGGCGCTGCTCGCTCTCTGTTCGGGAAGGACCCGGCATGACCCAACAGTCAGACGCTCCCGATCCTTGGCGAGGCTTTCGCGGCGTGATGGCCGCGACGCTGATACTCGAAGCCATCACGGTGCTGCTGGCTCTGCCGGTGGTCAGCGTCGTCGGGGGAGGTCTGACACCGTTCTCGCTGGCGTACCTGCTCGGCCTGGCATTGGTGCTGCTGCTGTTCGCCGGTATCCAGGGCCGCAGCTGGGCGATCTGGGCCAATCTGGCGCTGCAACTGGTGCTGGTGGCCGGATTCGTGATTTACCCCGGCGTGGGCATCATGGGCCTGGTGTTCACCGCGGTGTGGGCACTGATCGCTTATTTCCGTGCTGTGGTCTTGCGACGCTCGTGACGGATCCGGTCGCCGGGCCGGTACGCTATCGCCCGTGCCGCTGGCGATGACGCAGGGCGGAACGATGGGACAGGAGCGGCGCTGCATGACTGAGCGGACTTTGGTACTGATCAAGCCGGACGGCGTGAACCGTCGACTGGTGGGCGAGATCATCAACCGCATCGAGAAGAAGGGCCTGACGCTGGCGGCCCTGGAACTGCGGCCGGTGCAGCAGGCCGTGGCCCGGCAGCACTACGCCGAGCACGACGGCAAGGCGTTCTTCGCTTCGCTGCTGGACTTCATCACCTCAGGCCCCGTGGTCGCCGCCGTGGTGGAAGGACCGCGCGCGATCGAGGCGTTCCGGCAGCTCGCCGGTGGCACCGACCCGGTGGCCAAGGCCACCCCTGGCACCATCCGTGGCGATTTCGGTCTGGAGACCCAGTTCAACTTGGTGCACGGCTCGGACTCGCCGGAGTCGGCCGAGCGGGAGATCGCGCTGTGGTTCCCCGACCTGAAGCCGTCGGCGTCGGCCACTCCGATGACCCTGGCCTGACGCCGGAAGTTAGTGCCTTTCGTCCGGCTCCTGTGGATTGTGTGGGATACTGACTAACGGGTGAACGTCACCGGACCGGTGTCCGACACCCGAATGAAGACTTCGGCGAGTGCGACGGTCGCGATATGTGATGCGGCGCCGATCGCCGGTTCTCATTCAGCCAGGCACCGAGTCGGTTCAACCCGAGCCCCTCGGAGCGAGACCACCACAAGCCCGGGTAAGTGAGCCGGGCCCATAACGAGAAGTCCTCGCGTGGCCGCGTCGCAACGACGCGCCCGGGGGCTTGAGGAGACGTACGTGTCAGACCCCTCTCTATTTAAAGGCCCCGATTCAGACGCTTCAGCAGCGCCGCATGAACACGAGGAGTTGCCCGATCGACTGCGGGTGCACTCGCTGGCGCGGGTTCTGGGCACCACCAGCAGGCGGGTCCTGGAAGCGCTGACCGAGCTGGACGGCCGGACGCGCAGCGCCCATTCCAGCGTGGACCGTGTCGAGGCGGTGCGAGTCCGCGACCTGCTCGAGTCGGTCGCCGCACCCGCTGTGGGCGGGTTGTTCCAGGAGGCCGGCGAAGCCGAGGGGACCGGCGAGGTCCCTGACGAGCCCGAGTCCCGGCTGCTGCTGGAGACGGCCCCGGAGCCGGTCGCCGCGCGCGCTGACTACATGCCGTTGTTCGTGGCGCCGCAGCCGGTCGCCTTCGAGCGCCCGGTGCCTCGTGTCGCCGACGCCGATGCCGACGATGACGATGACGACGACGACCTCGGCGGCGCCGACGCCGACGCCGACGCCGACGACGAGAACGGGGACCGGCCGGCCAACCGGCGTCGGCGCCGCGGTCGCCGCGGCCGTGGTCGGGGTCGCGGGTCCGAGGGGGCGACAGCCGAGGACTCCGACGACGAGACCGAGGACGATGACTCGGCCGCGGAATCGGAGGAGGCCGGGGACGCCGAGGACGCCGCTGACGAGGAGGGCGGTTCGGCTGAGGACGCGGGCAACCGTCGCCGTCGCCGCCGCCGCCGGCGCAAGGCCGGGGCGGGCGAGGAAGAGGACGCCGCGTCGTCGGACGACCCGCCCAACACGGTCGTGCACGAACGGGCGCCGCGCGCCAAGACCAGCCGGTCCGCCAAGAGCGACCGGGGCACCGGCGACGACGAGATCCAGGGCATCACCGGGTCGACTCGGCTGGAGGCCAAGCGGCAGCGTCGCCGTGACGGCCGAGACGCCGGACGCCGCCGCCCGCCGATCCTGAGCGAGGCCGAGTTCCTGGCCCGCCGCGAGGCCGTCGAACGCCGGATGGTGGTCCGCGACCGGGTCCGGACCGAGCCGCCGCATCAGGGCGCCCGCTACACCCAGATCGCCGTGCTGGAAGACGGCGTGATGGTCGAACACTTCGTGACGTCTGCCGCATCGACCTCACTGGTGGGCAACGTCTACTTGGGCGTTGTCCAGAACGTGCTGCCGTCGATGGAGGCCGCCTTCGTCGACATCGGCCGGGGCCGCAACGGTGTGCTCTACGCGGGTGAGGTGAACTGGGAAGCCGCCGGGCTCGGCGGTGCCAACCGAAAGATCGAGCAGGCGCTCAAACCCGGCGACTACGTCGTCGTGCAGGTCAGCAAGGACCCCATTGGGCACAAGGGTGCCCGCCTGACCACCCAGGTTTCGCTGGCCGGCCGCTACTTGGTCTACGTCCCGGGCGCGTCGTCGACCGGGATCAGCCGCAAGCTGCCCGACACCGAACGTCAGCGGCTCAAGGAGATCCTGCGTGAGGTGGTGCCCGCCGACGCCGGCGTGATCATTCGCACCGCATCGGAGGGCGTCAAGGAATCCGACATCCGCTCCGATGTCGAACGGCTCCAGGAACGCTGGACCCAGATCGAGGCCACCGCGGCCGAGACCAAGGGGAAGGCGGCCGGTGCCGCGGTCGCGCTCTATGAAGAGCCCGACGTGCTGGTCAAGGTGATCCGCGACCTGTTCAACGAGGACTTCTCCGAGTTGGTGGTCTCCGGTGACGACGCGTGGGCCACGATCAACGAGTACGTGGGCTCGGTGGCGCCCGAGTTGGTGTCGAAGCTGACCCGCTACTCCGCGCCCACCGGCCCGGAGGGCCAGGCCGGTCCGGACGTATTCGCCGTGCACCGCATCGACGAACAGCTGGCCAAGGCGCTGGACCGCAAGGTCTGGTTGCCCTCGGGCGGCACGCTGGTGATCGACCGGACCGAGGCGATGACGGTGGTCGACGTCAACACCGGCAAGTTCACCGGCTCGGGGGGCAACCTCGAGGAGACGGTGACCAAGAACAACTTGGAGGCCGCCGAGGAGATCGTGCGGCAGCTGCGCCTTCGTGACATCGGCGGCATCATCGTCATCGACTTCATCGACATGGTGCTGGAGTCCAACCGGGACCTGGTGCTGCGCCGACTGACCGAGGCGCTGGGCCGCGACCGAACCCGCCATCAGGTTTCGGAGGTGACCTCGCTGGGGCTGGTGCAGCTGACCCGCAAGCGCCTGGGCACGGGGCTGATCGAGGCGTTCTCGACGTCATGTCAGCACTGCGCCGGACGCGGAATCGTGCTGCACGCCGACCCGGTGGACTCCGCTGCGCCGGGGCGAAAGTCCGAATCGGGCGGCAGCAGCACCAGCAGCAGCCGCCGCAGCAAGCGCGCGAAGAAGCCGAAGGTCGACGAACCGCCGGTCACCAAGGTTCCGGTGCATACGCCAGGCGACCACCCGATGTTCAAGGCGATGGCCGCGGCCAGCGATCGTCACGAGGATGAGTCCGACGACGAGACCGCGCCCGACACCGATGAGCTGTTGGTGAACCTCGCCGAGCAGGGCACCGAAGGTGTCGACGAGGTCGAGGGCGCCGACGAGGTCGCTCAGGACGACCTGGAGTCCGACGCGGCCGACGAGGACCTCGCTGAGGCTGAAGACGACGACGCCGACGACGCCGACGATGAAGACGAAGACGCCGAAGACGACGCCGACGACGAAGACGCCGACGATGACGACGAAGACGCCGACGAAGTCGATCTCGACGACGATGACGACGAGGACTTCGACGACGACCTCGATGTCATCGATGAGTCGGACGAGTCGGACGAGTCTGATGAGGACGAAGACTCCGAGGATTCCGAGGACTTTGACGAGCCGGAGGTGCCGGTTGTGGTGGTCGAGCGTCCGCGTCGTCGGCGTGCGGCGGCCCGACCTGCCGGACCTCCGATCTAAGGTCGTGCCGGTTTGACCCCTTAGCCGCTGGTCACGTACCCTTGACCAGTTGTCGCCAGGCGGGAATAACCACAGCTCGGCGGACAGAACCCCAGACACCTGCGCAAGTCCCGATGGCGTGCGCGCCCGAGAAGCAGAGGTAGAAACCAACGATGGCGACGTACGCAATCGTCAAAACCGGCGGCAAGCAGTACAAGGTTGCCGTTGGTGACGTGCTCAAGGTTGAGAAGATCGAGTCCGAGCCGGGATCGTCGGTCTCGCTGCCGGTCGCGCTGGTCGTGGACGGTGCCACCGTCACCACCGACGCCGCCAAGCTGGCGAAGGTCGCGGTCACCGGCGAGATCCTGGAGCACACCAAGGGCCCCAAGATCCGCATCCACAAGTTCAAGAACAAGACCGGCTACCACAAGCGGCAGGGTCACCGTCAGCAGCTGACCGTGCTCAAGGTCACCGGAATCAAGTAGCAGCAGGAGGCAGCGAGATGGCACACAAAAAGGGCGCTTCCAGCTCACGTAACGGGCGCGACTCAAACGCCCAGCGACTCGGCGTCAAGCGGTTCGGCGGCCAGGTCGTCAAGGCCGGCGAGATCCTGGTCCGCCAGCGCGGCACTCACTTCCACCCCGGCGTCAACGTCGGGCGCGGCGGCGACGACACCCTGTTCGCCACGGCACCCGGTGCCGTCGAATTCGGCGTGAAGCGTGGCCGCAAGTTGATCAACATCGTGCCTGTCGCCCGCGACTAGTCGCTGGCGTAACTGGGCGCCTTCGGGCGCCGGATAGGTAGTAACGCCATGTCCCGGTTCGTCGACCGCGTTGTCATCCATGTGCGGGCCGGCGACGGGGGCAACGGCTGCGCCTCGATTCACCGGGAGAAGTTCAAGCCGCTCGGTGGGCCCGACGGTGGTAACGGCGGCCGCGGCGGCAGCGTCGTGCTGGTCGTCGACCCCCAGGTGCACACCCTGCTGGACTTTCACTTTCGGCCGCACATCGACGCGGCGTCCGGCAAGCAGGGCCAGGGCAACAACAAGGACGGCGCTTTCGGCGCGGACCTGGAGATCAAAGTTCCCGACGGCACTGTCGTGCTCGACGAGCACGGGCGGTTGCTGGCCGACCTGGTGGGCACGGGTGCCCGCTTCGAGGCAGCCGCCGGCGGGCGAGGCGGGCTGGGCAACGCGGCCCTGGTGTCGCGCGCCCGAAAGGCGCCCGGCTTCGCGTTGCTGGGGGAGAAGGGAGAGTCCCGCGACCTCACGCTGGAACTCAAGACCGTTGCCGACGTCGGGCTGATCGGATTCCCGTCCGCGGGCAAATCCGCTCTGGTGTCGGTGATCTCGGCAGCCAAACCCAAGATCGCCGACTATCCGTTCACCACGCTGGCGCCGAACCTGGGCGTGGTCTCGGCCGGCGAGCACACCTTCACCGCGGCAGATGTGCCCGGCCTCATCCCGGGCGCCTCGGCCGGGCGTGGACTGGGTCTGGACTTTCTGCGGCACATCGAACGCTGCGCGGTGCTGGTTCACATCGTGGACTGTGCGACCGCCGAGCCGGGTCGTGACCCGCTCTCCGACATCGAAGCGATCGAAGCCGAACTGGCCGCCTATACCCCCACCATGCAAGGGGATTCGACGCTGGGCGACCTGGTCGACCGGCCGCGGGCCGTGGTGCTCAACAAGATCGACGTGCCCGAGGCGCTGGAGATGGCCGAATTCGTCCGTGACGACATCGCGGCCGAGCGCGGCTGGCCGGTGTTCATGGTCTCGACGGTCAGCCGTGCCGGCTTGCGGCCCTTGACATTCGCGCTGGCCGAGATGGTGTCGGCGTACCGCGCGGCGCAGCCGGAGCCGGTCGCGCGCCGCCCGGTGATCCGGCCCGTGCGTGCGGGCGATACCGGGTTCACCGTGGAATCCGACGGCGAGGGCGGTTTTCTGGTGCGGGGTACCCAACCCGAGCGCTGGGTGCATCAGACCAACTTCGACAACGACGAGGCGGTCGGCTACCTGGGCGACCGGCTGGCCCGACTCGGGGTCGAGGACGAGCTGCTGAAGCGGGGCGCCAAACCGGGTTGCGCGGTGACCATCGGGGAGATGACCTTCGACTGGGAGCCGGCTACGCAGGCCGGGGTGGACATCACGCTGTCCGGCCGCGGCACCGACACCCGGCTGGAGCGCAGCGACCGAGTGGGTGCCGCCGAGCGCAAGGTGGCACGCAAGCAGCGCCGAGAGCATTCGGAGGACGAGTGACCGGCAGTGGTGCGCGCGAAGCGATTCGCACCGCGCGCACCGTCGTGGTCAAGATCGGCACCACCGCACTGACCACCGAGTCCGGCATGTTCGACGCGGCGCGGCTGGCCGGGCTGGCCGAGGCGATCGAGGCCCGAATGAAGGCCGGCTCGGACGTGACGATCGTGTCCTCGGGGGCCATCGCCGCGGGCCTGGAGCCGCTCGGATTGTCCAAGCGGCCAAGCGATCTGGCCACCAAACAAGCCGCCGCCAGTGTGGGCCAGGTGGCGCTGGTCAACGCGTGGAGTGCCGCCTTCGGCCGGTTCGGCCGCACGGTGGGGCAGGTGTTGCTGACCGCACAGGACGTGTCGATGCGGGTGTCGCATACCAACGCCGCCCGCACCCTGGACCGGCTGCGCGCGCTGCACGCGGTGGCGATCGTCAACGAGAACGACACGGTGGCCACCAGCGAGATCCGGTTCGGCGACAACGACCGGCTCTCTGCGCTGGTGGCGCATCTGGTGGGCGCCGACGCGCTGGTGCTGCTCTCCGACATCGACGGTCTCTACGACTCCGATCCGCGCAAGGGCCCGGCCCGTCTGGTCCCCGAGGTGTCCGGACCGGATGACCTCGCCGATGTGGTTGCCAGCGAGGGCAGTCACCTGGGCACCGGCGGCATGGTGTCCAAGCTGTCGTCGGCACTGCTGGCCGCCGATGCGGGAGTGCCGGTGTTGTTGGCCGCCGCCAGCGCGGCAGCATCCGCCCTCTCGGATGCATCGGTAGGCACCGTCTTCGCACCCCGGGCGCAACGGTTGTCGGCGCGCAAATTCTGGGTGCGCCACGCCGCCGACGCGGCCGGGATGCTGACGCTGGACGCCGGGGCCGTCGAGGCGGTGCTGGCTCGCCGTCGCTCCCTGCTGCCGGCCGGGATCACCGCGGTCTCGGGCAGGTTCTACGGCGGCGATGTGGTCGAACTTTGTGGCCCGGATGGATCGGTGGTGGCCCGCGGCGTGGTCGGCTACGACGCCGCGGAGCTGGACGCCATGATCGGTCATTCCACCGCTGAGCTGGCCCCGGATGCGCGTCGGCCGGTCGTGCACGCCGACGACCTGGTCGCGGTGTAGTCCCTTCCCACCCCGGTCCTTCCCGCGAATCCTTCCCGCGAGCGTGCGTGTTTGCCCAGCGACACGCCGGTCAGGGGCGTACAACTACGCACGTTGGGTTGTCGATGCCAGCGATAGGGGTTGGTAGATGTCCACGGTGTTCACCATCGACGGGGCGGGCTGGAGTGGGTTTCTGCGGTTCATGTGCCGGGGCGCGGTCACCAAGGGCAAGACCGTCGAAAACGTCAAGTATCCCAACACCTACTTCGACGGACTGCGCTATGTCCCGGCGGTCGCCGCGGTGCAGCGCGGTGCGCAAGCCCTCGACGACATGCTGACCGCCCACTTCAACGCCTCTCCCAATGCCGACGACGTACTCGTCTACGCCGTGAGCATGGGGGCGCAGGTCGCCTGTAAATGGTTGCGCGAGAGGGGGCCGACCTCATCGGTCCCCACCGACAGGGTGTCGTTTCTGCTAGTGGCCAATCCCGAGCAGCCGTTCCACGGCATCTATCGGGCCGACCCGAAGCTGGTCACGTTCATGAAGCTGCCCGACTACGGCGGCGTCGGCGTACCGGCGGACACCCGGTTCGCGGTGACGGACCTGTGTCGCCAATACGACGGCATGGCCGACTTTCCCAACCTGCCCGCGGCAGACGTCGACTCGCTGGCCGTCAGAAACGCTCTGCTGGGCCTGGTCCTGGTCCACAACAACTACTTTCGGCTCGACATCAACAGTGCCGCGAACGTCCGCGTCCGCCGCGGCAACATCACCTTCGTCTTGTCCCCAACCCGGGTTCCTCCGGCCTCTGGCCTGTCTGCGCTGTTTCCTGCCCGGTTGAAGCGGCGGCGTCAGAAGATCGAGAGCTCCTATGATCGCTCGGCGTGGACCGGCCCTACTTCTCCGTTGGCTTGAGATATAGGGCACCCCAAACGATTTCAGTCAGTGCAGTGGCGAGCTCGGAATCGTAGTCCGCGTCGCGGACCGGCAGGTTCTGCTGGCATACCCGCTCCACCATCCAGGTGAGCGCACTCGCGGTGGCGGCCACGGGCAACTCGCGGCGAATGGAGCCGTCGGCCTGGCCGTCTTCGATGACCTGGGCCACCCGGCCCGAGATTCCGGTCAGCAGATCCCGGTAGGTGGCGCCCACCAGCGGGTCGTAGCCGGCCATCTCACTGAGTGCGATCAGCAGCGGTTGATGCCGTCGATAGTTGGCGATGATCGAGGCCATCGCGGCGCTGACATCGTCGGGATCGCGGCGCTGCGCCACGCCCCACCAACGCTCGGCCCCCGAAGCCAGATCGCCGAACACCTGGCCGGCGAGCCGGCGCAGCAGATGGCCTTTGTCTTCGAAGTAGATGTAGAAGCTGGCGCGTGAGATGCCGGCCTCGGTGGCGAGTCGGTCCACGCTGAGCTCGGTGAAGCTGGCGCCGGCGCTCATCAGCCGCTCGGTGGCGTCGAGGAGGCGGCGTTCGATCTCCTCGCGCCGCTCCTGGCGGCTGGTGGGGGGCTTGCGGGTCACAGAAGCCACGGTGGTCAGCGTAACGGCAAGCCCGACGTCTTGACTAGACACTATGTCTAGACCTAGTGTCGGCTCGAGCCCGGTGTGACCGGGGCCATACGCCAAGGGGGTCTCGTGACTGCACCATCCGCCGCGCTGCGCAGCTATGACCCGGTCGACCTGTCCTCCCGTGCGTTCTGGTCCGGCACCGCCGCGGAGCGGGAGCGCTCGTTCGCAATGCTGCGCGCCGAGCGTCCGGTGAGCTGGCATCCGCCGGTGCAAGACGCCATGCTCAACGATCCCGACGACCCGGGATATTGGGCAGTCACCTGCCACGCCGACATCGTCGAGGTCAGCCGCACCAACGAGGTGTTCCTATCCGGAAAGGGCGTGCAGTTCGAGAACATCCCCGCGGAGATGCTGGAGACCACGCAGTCTTTCTTGGCCATGGATCCGCCCCGGCACACCAAACTGCGCAAGCTGGCTACCGCGGCGTTCACTCCCCGGCAGATTCGGCGCATCGAGGACTCGATCAAGGCCAGCGCCAAGGCGATCGTCGACGAACTCAAGGCGGCCGGCAGTGGAGCCGACTTTGTCGAGTACTGCTCCAAGGAACTGCCGCTGCGCACGCTGGCCGACATGGTGGGCGTGCCGGATTCCGAGCGCGCACGGGTGGCCCATGCCGCCGATGCGCTGGTGTCGACTAACGACTCGGTGTTCCTCGCCGGGCGCGACCCACTGGCGGTGATGGGCGAGAACATCATGTACCTGCATCAGGTCGCCGGCGCGCTGGCGGCGCAGCGCCGCGACACTCCCGGTGATGACCTGTTCAGCAGCCTGGTCAACGCCGAGGTCGACGGTGACCGGCTCACGGATGCCGAGGTGTCCGCCTACTTCGTGCTGCTCGCGGTGGCGGGCAACGACACCACCCGCCAGACCGCCAGTCATGCCCTGCGAGCGCTCACCGACTTCCCCGACCAGCGCGCTTGGCTATTGGAGGATTTCGACCGCCGCATCGGGACCGCGGTAGAGGAGTTCATTCGCTACGCCACACCGGTGATGACCTTCCGGCGCACCGCCGCGACCGATTACGAACTCGGCGGCCAGACCATTCGCGCCGGCGACAAGGTGGCGATGTTCTACGCATCCGGCAACTGGGATGACACCGTATTCAACGATCCGGACCGCTTGGACCTGAGCCGCGATCCGAATCCGCACCTGGGCTTCGGCGGCGGTGGGCAGCACTACTGCCTGGGAACCCATGTGGCCCGGGCACAGTTGCGCGCCCTCTTCGGTGAGTTACTCCATCGGTTGCCGCGCATCGAGGCCGGCGAACCGGAGTACCTGGCGGGCAGCTTCATTCACGGCATCCGCGCCATGTCTTGCACGTTCTGACGGTGGTGCCGGGCTCTCCCGGCCCCTACAGGCTCGGAGTGATGCCCGCGAGATCTGCCAGCAATTGCGCGAATCCGTCGCCCGATTCCAATGCCGTCCCGCCGGCGTCAACGGCGGGGAATTCGAACAAGGTCAGCGGCGGCAGGCCATAAATGCTCAGCACGTCTTTCACGCCCGCCGAGTCGCTGAGGTAGGTGTTGGTCAATCCGTTCAGCAGGGTGAATGCGTCAGCGAACCCTAGGACGGGATCGTTCAGGGAATAATTCGTGATCACCGGAGCCCCTGCGAGTCCGCCGACCGCGGGAATGATCGGCAACAAGATAAACGCATCTGCAACGGTTCCGACGTGCGGATACGCCGGGCCGTCGAGGGTGGCGGTGACGACGTCATGAAAATCGCTGTACAGGTACGGGACACTGGAAGATGTGTGGTCGACTGTGTACCACAGATCAGTCCCGGGGATGGTCGGAAGTCCCGGCGCCGCGTAGTAGTACGGGAACACCGGCGACACCGGGTCAAGATAGGGCCAGGCATCGTCGATGGCGTCTGCGGATGCGGCCGGGCCGGCGGCAAACGCGGCACCCAGTGCGACTCCCAAGCCGGCTCCGAGAAATCCCCCGCGAAGGATGCTTGTCCGACGACGACGCATCATTAGCCCCCCGGCCAATTAAATACGGCTAATTTTTACGAAAAATACCTCTTATTGAAAATGTTGTCAAGCAGGCTCCGCCGCTTCACGAAGGGATGCCGTCGCGCCTGGACCGAAGTGCCGGCCGGTGGCGTCCTTGCCGATCGCGGTCAGCACGATGACCGCGATCAGCGTCGGCACCAGCGTCACGACCAGGGCGTACGGGTATCCGTGGGCGGCCGCCAAGTGCTCCTGGATCGGAAGGTTGAACGCGGCGAAGAGATTGCCCAGCTGATAGGTCACGCCCGGATAGAAGCCGCGGATCGCATCCGGTGACATCTCGGTCAGGTGGGCCGGGATCACGCCCCAGGCACCCTGCACACAGATCTGAATCAGGAACGAGCCCAGGCACAGCATGCCCGCGGTGTGTGACAACGCGAACAGGGGCACGATCGGCAAACCCATCACCGCGGCCCAGATGATCGCGTAGCGCCGGCCCAGCCGCTGTGACAGCGAACCGAAGATCAGCCCGCCGATGATCCCGCCGATGTTGTAGATCACCGCGATCCACTTGGCCGTGACATGGGACAGGCCCGCGCCGTCGGGAGAGGTCAGAAATGTCGGGTAGATGTCGTGGGTGCCGTGGCTCATCCAGTTGAACGCCGTCATCAGCAGCACCAGGTAGCAGAATCGGCGGATCACCTTGGCGTCGGTGAAGACATCGCGGATCCTGGTGCGGGTCAGCTGCATCCGATCCTGGGTGGCCTGCCAAACTTCGGACTCTGTCACCCGGTAGCGGATCAACAGGCTGACCATGGCCGGCAGTATCGAAAGCCCGAACAGCCAGCGCCAGGACAACCCCAGTAAGTCGTTCACCAGTAGCGAGGCCACGGTGGCGGCCAGGTAGCCGAACAGATAGCCCTCCTGCAGCAGGCCGGAGAAGAACCCGCGCCGCTCGGCTGGAATCTTCTCCATGGCCAGCGCCGCGCCCAACCCCCATTCGCCACCCATCCCGATCCCGTACAGCAGACGCAGAATCACCAGCACGGTGAAGGTGGGGGCGAAAGCGCACAGGAACCCCACCGTCGAGTAGAACACCACGTTCACCATGAGTGGTATTCGTCTGCCGACCCGGTCGGCCCACAGGCCGAACAGCAGCGCCCCGAGCGGGCGCATCACCAGCGTGGCCGTGGTCAGGAACGCGACTTCGGTCTTGGTATGGCCGAAGGTCTTGGCGATGTCGGCATAGACGAACACCACGATGAAGTAGTCGAAGGCATCCATCGACCAGCCCAACACGGCGGCGAGGAACGAGTTGCGCTGGTCGGGCGTGAGCCGCTGCTTTGTCACCGGAGCATCGTGCAGGATTCGCGGCGATTGCGTGCCGCTACTGATGGATTACCGCGACGAAATTTCGCAGGCCAGCTCCGAAGCCAGCAACGCCAGCGTCGGCGAACAACCGCCGTCGATCCTGACGTCGGCCAACTCATCGCCGCGGGTGGGCCCGCGGTTGACGATCCCGACCGGGACACCGCGTGCGGCGGCGTGGCGAACGAACCGGTAGCCGGAGAACACCGTCAGCGACGAACCCGCCACCAGCAACGCCTCTGCGTCATCGACCATCGAATAGGCTTGAGCGACGCGTTCTTTGGGGACGCTTTCGCCGAAATAGACGATGTCGGGCTTGAGGATTCCGCCGCAATGCCGGCAGTCGACGAAGCGGAATGACGCGGTATCGGTGACGACGGCGTCCGCATCGGGCGCCACGGCGATGCCGCCGAGCTTTCCAGCCCGGTCGGTGAACCCCGGGTTGAGCTCCTCCAACTGCTCGGCGAGCGACGCTCGGCTCATCGTCTGCCCGCAGGACAAGCAGATCACCGTCGCGTAGCTACCGTGCAGATCCACCACGCGCCGGCTCCCTGCTTTGGTGTGCAGCAGATCGACGTTCTGGGTGATCACCCCGGTCACCACGCCGGATTCTTCCAACGCGGCCAGTGCCACGTGCCCGAGGTTGGGCGCGGTGGCGGCCATGTGGCGCCAGCCGATGTGGTTGCGAGCCCAGTACCGCTGCCGAAACACCCGGTCGCCGGTGAACTGGGCGATGGTCATCGGGTTGCTCGGTGGGGAGTCCGGGCCGCGATAGTCCGGAATGCCCGAATCGGTAGAGATACCGGCGCCGGTGAGCACCGCGACCCGTCGGCCCGCCAGCAGCGTCAGCAGGTCGCAGACCGTCGGCTCGGTTCCGCCCATCCGGCTAGCGTAGGCACTTCTCGGCCGTCGACTGCTCAGCAGCCATGTTGCGGGACATCATCTCCAGCGCGGCGGCGCCCAGTTCCGGGTCGATGTGGGCGACGGCGTCGATCGGTATCACCACCGGTAGGTGCCGAACGTAGGCGTCCAGCGCGGTGTAGAGGATGCATTGCTCGGTGACCTGCCCGGTCAGGATCAACCGGCGGGTCCCGAGCCGGCCGAGCAGATATTCCAGCGGAGTCGCGTAGAAGGCGCTGTGTCGCACCTTGGTCATCAACCGATCGCCGGCTACCGGGACGATCGGCTGAACCAGCTCGGGTCTGGCACCCTCCAGTGCCGAGGCGACGATCTGGGCGAATCCAGCGGTGAAGTCGCCGTAGTTGTCGTTGACGTAGATCAGGTCGACATCTTCGGCGTCCCGGCTGCGTTCGACCAGGTCGGCGAGTGGTTCGACGATCTGCGCGACGTTGCCGGCCAGTTGTTTCGCGTCGGCGTGGCGGTAGGCGTTGAGCATGTCGACGACGACCACCGCGGTATCGGTCATGCCCTGGTGATACCCGAAAGCTGCACGTTGACACAGTCCAGGCGACAATGGGGGCAATGGAGCATTCTGGGGACTTCTACAACGCTTACCGGCATGGGTTCGCACGGGTTGCCGCCTGCACGCACCGTACGACGCTCGCCGACCCGGCCGCCAACGCCGAGTCGGTGCTGCAGCTGGCGCGCGAATGCCACCACGACGGTGTCGTGCTGGCCGTCTTTCCCGAACTCACCCTGTCGGGATACTCCATTGACGACATCGTCCAGCAGGACAGCCTGCTCGGTGCCGTCGAAGCGGCCCTGCTCGACGTGGTCGCGGCGTCGACGGAACTGTTGCCGGTCCTGGTGGTGGGGGCGCCACTGCGTTACGGGCACCGCGTCTACAACACCGCGGTGGTCATCCACCGCGGGCGCATCCTCGGGGTCGCGCCGAAGTCCTACCTGCCCACCTACCGGGAGTTCTACGAGGGCCGCCAGCTGGCTGCCGGCGCCGGCGAACACGGACTCATTCGGCTGGGCGGGGTGGAGATCCCGTTCGGGCCAGACCTGCTGTTCGCCGCGACCGATCTGCCCGGGTTCGTGCTGCACGCCGAGGTGTGCGAGGACATGTTCGTGCCGGTGCCGCCCAGTGCCCAGGCCGCCCTGGCCGGTGCGACGGTGCTGGCGAACCTGTCCGGCAGTCCGATCACCGTCGGACGCGCCGAGGACCGCTGCCTGTTGGCCCGGTCGGCCTCGGCGCGCTGCCTGGCCGCTTACGTCTATGCCGCCGCGGGAGAGGGGGAGTCGACCACCGACCTCGCCTGGGACGGCCAGACCATGATCTGGGAGAACGGCACCCTGCTCGCCGAAAGCGAACGGTTCCCCAACGGCCCCCGCCGATCGGTCGCCGACGTCGACCTCGGGCTGCTGCGCTCTGAGCGCTTGCGCATGGGCACCTTCGACGACAACCGCCGCCACCAGCGGGATGCGGTGCAGGCGTTCCGGCGGGTGGAGTTCGCTCTGGACCCCCCGGCCGGGGACATCGGCCTGCGGCGGGTGGTCGAACGATTCCCGTTCGTGCCGTCGAATCCGCAGCGACTGCAACAGGACTGCTACGAGGCCTACAACATTCAGGTCTCTGGTCTGGAGCAGCGACTGCGCGCGTTGAACTGTCCCAAGGTGGTCATTGGGGTGTCGGGCGGACTGGATTCGACGCACGCCCTGATCGTCGCCGCTCGGGCGATGGACCGGGAGAACCGACCGCGCAGTGACATTCTGGCGTTCACCATGCCCGGCTTTGCCACCGGCGAGCGCACCAAGGCCAATGCCGCTGCACTGAGCAAGGCGTTGGGGGTGACGTTCGCCGAGATCGACATCCGCGAGACCGCGAAACTGATGCTGTCCGAGCTCGGGCACCCGTTCGCCCGCGGTGAAGCCGTCTACGACGTCACGTTCGAGAACGTGCAGGCCGGTCTGCGCACCGACTATCTGTTCCGGATCGCCAACCAGAACGGCGGGATCGTGCTGGGCACCGGTGACCTGTCCGAGCTGGCGCTGGGCTGGTCCACCTACGGGGTGGGCGACCAGATGTCGCACTACAACGTCAACGGTGGCGTTCCCAAAACCCTGATCCAGCACCTGATCCGGTGGGTGATCAACTCCGGGGAGTTCGATTCCGACGTGTGCGCGGTACTGGCCTCAGTGCTCAACACCGAGATCAGCCCGGAACTGGTGCCGGCGGCTGACGGCGAAGAGATTCAGCGCAGCGAGGACAAGGTGGGCCCGTACTCGCTGCAGGACTTCGCGCTGTTCCAGGCGTTGCGGTACGGATTCACCCCCGCCAAGACCGCATTCTTGGCCTGGCACGCCTGGCATGACGTGGAAGCGGGTTCCTGGCCTCCCGGATATCCGGCGGACAAACGGCAGGCCTATTCGCTGGCAGACATCCGGCACTGGCTGAAAGTCTTTGTGCAGCGGTTCTATTCGTTCAGTCAGTTCAAGCGTTCAGCGTTGCCGAACGGACCGAAGGTATCCCACGGCGGTTCGCTGTCGCCGCGGGGTGAATGGCGGGCCCCGTCGGACATGTCGGCGCGGATCTGGCTCGACGAGATCGAACGGGAGATTCCGCAGGGGTAGGGAGGGGCGCCGAGGATGGCCTCACCAGCGTGCGGGTCAAGGACTTCGGGACCATCCAGTGGGTGCGGGCCAACCGGCGCTGACCATCTGGCAGGGTGGGAATCATGCCCACCGTCCTGATCGAGGTCCGTCGCCGCTACGAGCCGGCCGAGGAAGTCGCAATCATCGACGCGGTCCACGGCGCGCTGGTGACCGCTTTCCAGATCCCTGTCAAGGACAAGAACGTGCGATTGGTTGTCCACGAACCGCACCGGTTCGCGGTTCCGGCGCAGCTCGCGAAGCCCGAGTACCGCACGCTGGTCTCGATCGACTGCTTCTCGGGCCGGTCTCTGGAGGCCAAGCGGCTGCTTTATTCAGGGATTGTCGAAAGCCTTGCTGCGCTGGGTATTCCCGCTGACCACGTCATGATCACCCTGCACGAGGTGGATCGGGACAATTGGGGGATCCGCGGCGGGCAGGCCGCGTCCGACGTCGACTTGGGTTTCAACGTCGGGGTCTGAACGCCTCCAGGGCTGCCCTGATCGCCTCCGCGCTGGGGGCGCAGTCCCCAGCGCCGGCTACCAGCGTTGCCAGCGCCCCTGCCACACAGGCTCGTCGCAGTGCGTGTTCGACGCCGCCGGCCCATCCGGTCGCCAGCACACCGGCGAAGACGTCGCCCGCGCCCGTGCTGTCCAGGGCCTGCACCACCGGTGCCGGCACGCTAAGGGTGCTACCGGCACCGTGATAGCGGGCACCACGGGCACCAAGGGTGACCACCCGGTGCGGCACCTCGTGATCGAACCGCGCGGCTTCGGATTCGTTGACCACTGCCACGTCTATCAGTTCGATGAGCCCGGCCAGTTCGGACAGGTCGGTGGCGGGCGGCGACACGTTGAGGATCACCGTGGCCCCGCTCGCGTGGGCCAGCCGTGCCGCCGCGGTGGCCACCGGGATCGGAATCTCCAGCTGCATCAGTAGCACGTCGCAGTCGGCGATCGGGTCACGCTGGCCGGAATCCAGCGCCCACGCGCCGTTGGCGCCGGGGGCCACCACGATGGTGTTCTCCCCGGACGGGTCCACCGTGATGACCGCCGAGCCGCTGGGCCCGGGCATCGTCGTCAGGCCGTCGGTCCCGACACCGTTGCCCTGTAGGTGCCGGCGCAGCCGCAGTCCGGCGTCGTCGTCACCGACTGCGCCGACGAACTGCACCCGTGCTCCCGCTCGTGCCGCGGCCACCGCCTGGTTTGCGCCCTTTCCGCCGGGGTGGGTTCCGCGCGCCGCGGCCAGCACCGTCTCGCCCGGGGCGGGCAAGGTGGCGACGTTGAACACGGTGTCGAGGTTCACGCTGCCCACTACGCACACCCGCGTCGCCATGCGATCCAGCTTCGCATTCACGACCGCGGAATGTCGTGCATCCCCTAGGGTGATGAACCATCCGGTATTCGGGGAAGGGAGCGGCCGGGTGGACTCGGCACCGTCGACAGTGGCCACGGCGAGTGATGAGCGCCGGCGCTGGCGGCTGCTGTCTCGGCTCAGTATTCAGACCAAACTGATGTTCATTCTGCTGCTCACCAGCGTCTCCTCGGTCGCAGTCGTCGGATTCGTCGAGTTCCAGTATGGCGCACAGGAATTGCAGCATGCGGCCACCAATAAACTGGTGCAGGCACGGGAGGCGCAGCGCCGTGCGGTCACCGGATTGTTTGCCGAGATGACCAACTCCCTGGTCGTTTTCAGCGGGGGAGTGACCGCGGCCACCGCACTCAAGGCATTTACCGCCGGATTCGACGAGCTCGCAACTGCCGCAGTCACGCCCGAACAACAGCGGGCGATAGAGGCCTATTACCAAGACCACTTCACCAAGGCGCTGGGCGAACGGAGCGGCGAGCAACCGGACATCGCCGCGTTGCTGCCCACGGCGAACGCGCAGCGTTACCTGCAGGCCCGCTACACCGCGGGCATTGTCGCGGAGCCGAAAAAGTCCGGCGACGCCGGGGACGGCAGTGCCTGGTCGGCGGCAAATGCCCAGTTCAACAACATCTTCGCTGAAATCGTCCGGCTCAATGAGTACCTGGATGCGTTGCTTCTGGACACCCGAGGCAACGTGGTCTACTCGGTGAACAAGGGCGTGGACTTGGGCACCAACGTGCTCACCGGTCCCTACCGCGAATCCGGTCTGCGCGACGCCTATCGCAAGGCGTTGGCGGCCAACGCAGTCAATTTTGTCTGGATCACCGATTACCAGCCGTACCAACCCAACTTGGACACACCCACCGCCTGGCTGGTGTCTCCGGTCGGCACCAAGGGCACGGTCGAGGGCGTGTTGGCCTTGCCGCTGCCCAGCGCCAAAGTCAATCGGATCATGACCGCCGACCGTGAGTGGGAGGCCGCCGGGCTAAGTCACACCACCGAGACCTATCTGGCAGGTCCGGACCACCTGATGCGCTCCGATTCGCGACTGTTCCTGGAGGATCCGGAGCGGTATCGCCGGGAGGCGGTGGCCGCGGGGACCTCGGAGGCGACGGTGGAACGCGCGCTGCGGCTGGGAACCACCACCTTGGTGCAGCCGGTCGGCGGACCGGGACTGGAGGCCGCGCAGCGTGGCCAGACCGGCACGCTGACCAACGGGTATGCCTATCTGGGAAACCGCGAGCTGGCTGCGTACGCGCCGCTGACCGTACCCAACTCGGACCTGCAGTGGTCGATTCTGGCGACCAGGGACTACTCCGACGCCTATGCCGCGGTCACTTCGTTCAGCAAGCGGGTGGTGCTTGCCACCACCGGCGTCATCTTCGCCATCTGCGTGCTGGCCATGCTGCTGGCGCGACTCTTCCTGCAGCCGATCCGCCGTCTGCAGGTCGCAGCCCAGCGGATCAGCGCCGGCGACTACAGCGCCGCGGTGCCGGCCCGGACGGCTGACGAGATCGGCGAACTGACCAAGGCGTTCAACGAGATGAGCTACAGCCTTCGCACGAAGGAGGAGCTGCTCGATCAGCAGCGCAAACAGAACGATGAGCTCCTGTTGTCCCTGATGCCGGAGTCGGTGGTACGGCGTTACCGCGGGGGCGAGCAGGCCATAGCGGAAGAGCACCACAACGTCAGCGTTGTCTACGCCGAACTGCATGGAATCGACCAGCTGTCCTCCGAGGTCTCCGCAAGCGAATTGGTGACAACCGTCGACGATCTGGTCAGACAGTTCGACGCAGCGGCCGAAGCCGTTGGGGTCGAACGGATTCGCACCATGTACAACGGCTATCTCGCGGGTTGTGGCTTGACCACCCCGAGGCTGGATGGGGTGCACCGTATCGTCGAATTCGCCTGCGAGATGCAGCGCATCGTTGATCGGTTCGACGTCAAAACCGGTTACCGGCTGAGCTTGTGGGCCGGGGTCGACACCGGCGAAGTCGTCAGCGGTCTGGTGGGCCGGTCCGGGGTCACCTATGACCTGTGGGGCTCTGCCGTCAACCTGGCCTATCAGTTGCGCAGAGTCACACCGGAATCCGGCATCTACGTCACCGCCAGGGTGCGCGACATGCTGGACGGCACCGCGGAATTCTCACTGGCCGGCACCCTCACGATGGGTGACGCCGAGGAGCAGGCCTGGCGATTGTCCGAGGCGCCGTGAACATTTTCGGGGCATGGCTGTACTGGGCGGCAGGTGTCGCGATCGGCCTCCCGGTGGGCCTGGTACTGCTCACCGAAGGGCATGTGGCGCTGGCACGCAGAGGCAGCCATCTCGCCCGACCGGTGGCTCTGGCGCGCAATTACCTGTTGCCGCTGGGCGCATTGCTGGTGTTACTGGCGCATGTCGCCGGCGTACCGGGACACGATCCGACGCTGCGGATCATCTACACCGCTTTCGGGTTCGTGGTTCTGGTGGTGCTGCTGTCGGGGCTGAACGTGACCTTTTTCCAGAGCGCGCCGAAAGGCTCCTGGCGCAGCCGGATACCGACCATCTTCGTCGATGTCGCACGATTCCTGCTGATCGGTGTGGGCCTGGCGCTGATCCTGTCCCACGTCTGGGGTGCCAGAATCGGAGGCCTGTTCACCGCGCTGGGTGTCACGTCGGTGGTCATCGGCCTGATGTTGCAGAATTCGGTCGGCCAGATCGTGTCGGGCCTGTTCATGCTGTTCGAGCAGCCATTTCGGATCGGCGACTGGCTTTCCACCCCCACCGCGCGCGGCCGGGTCGTCGAAGTGAACTGGCGGGCGGTGCACATCAGCACCGCCGACGGGCTACAGGTCACGCCGAACTCGGTGCTGGCCGGTACCTCGTTCACCAACATCAGTCGATCCGGCGGTGCCCACCGGGTATCGATCACGACCACATTCGCCGTCATCGATCCGCCGGATCAGGTGTGCGCTTTGTTGTCGCGGGTTGCGACCGCTCTGCCGATGCGAACCACCGGCGAGGCGCCGGATTCGGCGGCGCTCGGTGGTGGCCAGTACCGCACCACGGTTGCGTTGGGCTCACCGGCCGACGACGGTGCGGCGCAGACCACCTTCCTGCGATGGCTTTGGTATGCCGCCCGAAGGGAGGGACTACACCTTGACGAAGCCGAGGACGTGTTCTCGACACCGGAACGGGTGGCTGAGGCACTGCGGTCAGTAGTGGCACCCGCGCTCCGGTTGACCGACGACGACCAGCGCGCTTTGGAGTCATACGCCACGGTGGTCCGCTACGGCAGGGATGAGGCCCTGCAACGGGCCGGCCAGGTGCCGACCGCGATGACATTTCTGACCGAGGGCAGTGTCCGGCTCACCAGTGCGGATCCGGCCTGGTCGGACGCCACGCTGCGGCACGGTGCGTTTCTCGGAGTCACCACGCTGACCCGGCAACCCAGTCTGTTCGACGCGCACGCCCTGGAGGAAGTGACCGCGGTAGTCATCGACCGCGAGAACATCGAAGAACTGGTGATGACCAAGCCGCTGTTGCTGCAAGAGCTGGGCCGCATCATTGATCAGCGGCGTCCCGCGGCATCTTCGTAGCGGGTCGCCGCACGTCAACACAGTGGGGCCGTTTTACCTGATCGGGCGTTCGCCGATACTCTGGCACGATGAGCGTCCCCGTGCTTCCCGACCTGCGCCAAGAGGTCCACGACGCCGCCCGCCGCGCGAGAGTCGCCTCGCGTTCCCTGACGGCGTTGTCCACCGCAGCCAAGAACAGTGCGTTGAACGCCGCAGCCGACGCGCTGCTGGCCCACGCCGACGACATCCTGGCGGCCAACGAGCGCGACGTCGCGAACGCCCGTGACGCTGGGACGCCCGAGGCCATCCTGGACCGGTTGGCGCTGTCGAAGGCCCGGGTCGACGGGATCGCCGCCGGACTGCGGCAGGTCGCCGGCCTACCCGACCCGGTCGGCGAGGTCCTGCGCGGCTACACCCTGCCCAACGGACTGTTGCTGCGGCAGCAGCGCGTCCCACTCGGCGTGGTGGGCATGGTCTACGAGGGCCGGCCCAACGTCACTGTGGACGCATTCGGGTTGACGCTGAAGTCCGGCAACGCCGCACTGCTGCGCGGCAGTTCGTCGGCGGCCCACTCCAACCAGGCCCTGGTCGACGTGCTGCGTGGCGCCCTGGAGGGCGAGGACCTGCCCGCCGACGCGGTGCAGCTGCTGTCGTCCGTCGATCGCGCCACCGTCACCCACCTGATCCAGGCCCGCGGACTGGTCGACGTGGTGATCCCGCGCGGCGGGGCCGGGTTGATCGAAGCCGTGGTGCGCGACGCGTTGGTACCCACCATCGAGACCGGCGTCGGCAACTGTCACGTCTACGTCCATGAGGCCGCCGACCTCGACATCGCCGAGCAGGTGCTGCTGAACTCCAAGACCCGCCGGCCCAGCGTCTGCAACGCCGCCGAGACCCTGCTGATCGACAAGTCCATCGCCGCATCCGCAGTGCCTCGGCTGGTGGACGCGTTGACCGCGGCCGGGGTCGCGGTGCATGGCGATGCCGACGACGCCGCTGCCGAGGACCACCTGCGCCGTGAATATCTGGCGATGGACATCGCGCTGTCCGTGGTCGATGGGCTCGAGGACGCGATCGACCACATCAACGAATACGGCACCGGCCACACCGAGGCCATCGTCACCACTAACATGGCGGCTGCCCAGCGATTCAGCGAGCAGGTCGACGCCGCAGCGGTGATGGTCAACGCCTCCACGGCCTTCACCGACGGCGAGCAGTTCGGCTTCGGCGCCGAGATCGGCATCTCCACTCAGAAGCTGCACGCCCGTGGCCCGATGGGGCTGCCGGAGCTGACATCGACCAAATGGATCGTGTGGGGTGACGGCCACACCCGTCCTGTCTAAGGCGCCTCGAAGGAGTTACATCCGCATGGAAAAACCCGCCAGCCCCGCCACCCCGGCCCGCCAGGCGCCGCTGTTCTCCGACATCGACGACGTCGCGCGCCGGCTGGCCGAGACCGGCTACCTGGCAGACACCGCCACCACCACCGCGGTGTTCCTGGCCGACCGGCTCGGAAAGCCTCTGTTGGTGGAGGGACCGGCCGGGGTCGGCAAGACCGAACTGGCCCGCGCGGTCGCCGCGGCCACCGGCTCCGGGCTGGTGCGGCTGCAGTGTTATGAGGGTGTCGACGAGGCCCGGGCGCTCTATGAGTGGAATCACGCCAAGCAGATCCTCCGTATTCAGTCCGGCAACACTGCCGGTCAGGGCGAGGACTGGGACGCCACCAAGATGGACGTGTTCTCCGAGGAGTTCCTGCTGACGCGTCCGCTGCTGACCGCGATCCGGCGCACCGATCCGACCGTGTTGCTGATCGACGAGACCGACAAGGCCGACATCGAGATCGAGGGCCTGCTGCTGGAGGTGCTCTCCGACTTCGCGGTCACGGTCCCGGAACTGGGCACGATCACCGCAACGCGGACCCCGTTCACGGTGTTGACCTCCAACGCGACCCGGGAACTGTCCGAAGCGCTCAAACGCCGCTGCCTGTTCCTGCACATCGACTTCCCCGATCCGGACCTGGAACGCCGCATTCTGCTGTCGCGGGTGCCCGAGTTGCCCGAACATCTGGCCGCCGAGTTGGTTCGCATCATCGCGGTGCTGCGCGGTATGCAGCTCAAGAAGCTCCCGTCGGTGGCCGAGACCATCGACTGGGGCCGCACCATTCTGGCCTTGGGTATGGACACCATCGACGACGCCACCGTCGCGGCCACCCTGGGGGTAGTGCTCAAGCACCAATCCGATCAGGTGCGGGCGTCCGGAGAGCTGCGACTGAACTGATGGCCGTCTGATGGTGCGCCGTACCCGCCCGCCGCAACCCCTTGCCCCGCATGGAATTCCGGGGCATCTGGTGGGGTTCGTAGAAGCGCTGCGCGGGCAGGGGATTTCGGTGGGCCCCTCTGAGACAGTCGACGCCGGGCGGGTGCTGACCGTGATCGGGCTCGACGACCGGGAGGTGCTGCGGGAAGGACTGGCCTGCGCGGTGTTGCGCCGCCCCGACCACCGCGACACCTACGACGCCATGTTCGATCTGTGGTTCCCGGCCGCGCTGGGCGGGCGCACGGTCGTGGTCGATGGCGACGAGCAGCCGGCCGAGGATGTGCCCCTGCCGGAGGACGCTGAAGACATGCGGGCCATGCTGCTCGATCTGTTGACCGAGAACCCCGACCTCGCCGACACCGATCCCCGGTTGTCCGCGATGATCGCGGCGATCGTCGGGGCCTTTGGGCAATACCGCTCCAGCCGGGGCCCGTCCTACTCGGCCTACCAGGCGCTCAAAGCGCTGGCGCTCGATGAGTTGGAAGGCAAGCTGCTGGCCGGGCTGCTCGCGCCCTACGGTGACGAACCAAGCCCCTCCCAGGAGCAGATCGCCAAGGCGATGGCCGCGCAGCGGATCGCTGCGCTGCGCAAGCTCGTGGACGCCGAGACCAAGCGGCGCACCGCCGAACAGTTGGGCCGCGAGCATGTGCAGATGTACGGAATCCCGCAGCTGAGCGAGAACGTCGAGTTCCTGCGTGCGTCCGGCGAACAGCTGCGGCAGATGCGCCGGGTGGTGGCGCCGCTGGCCCGCACCCTGGCAACTCGGCTGGCCGCGCGCCGGCGACGTTCCCGTGCCGGCACCATCGACCTGCGCAAGACCCTGCGTAAGTCGATGTCGACCGGCGGGGTGCCGATCGACGTAGTGCTGCGCAAGCCGCGCCCCGCCCGGCCCGAGCTGGTGGTGTTGTGCGATGTTTCCGGGTCGGTCGCCGGGTTCAGCCACTTCACCCTGCTGCTGGTTCATGCACTGCGCCAACAATTTTCGAGGGTCCGCGTGTTTGCGTTCATCGACACCACCGACGAAGTGACGCATCTGTTCGGGCCGGAGGCCGACCTGGCGGTGGCCATCCAGCGGATCACCCGGGAGTCCGGGGTCTATACCCGCGACGGTCATTCCGACTACGGCAATGCGTTCGTTTCGTTCGCCGAGAACTACCCGAACGTGGTGTCGCCGCGCAGTGCGTTGCTGGTGCTCGGCGACGGTCGTACCAACTACCGAAACCCCGGAGTGGAAGTGCTGTCGCACCTGGTGACCGCCAGCCGGCATGCGCATTGGCTCAACCCCGAGCCCCGGCACCTGTGGGGCAGTGGGGATTCCGCGGTACCGCGCTACGCCGACGTCATCCCGATGCACGAATGCCGCTCGGCCAAGCAGCTGGCCGGGGTCATCGACGCTCTGCTGCCGGTCTAGCCCCACGCCGAGTTCGCGCGCTGCCGGCGTACCCGGACAACGATCAGAGAGGGTGGTTCATGACGACCATCGATTCCAGTGCACCCGTGCTGGTTACCGGCGGCAGCGGCTACATCGCCAGCTGGATCGTGCGCCACCTCCTCGAGGACGGGCACCAAGTGCGGGCCACCGTCCGTGATCCTGACAAGCCCCGCGGCCTGGAACATCTGCACGCGCTTGCCGAGCGGCACCCGGGGCAGCTGAGCCTGCACCGGGCGGACCTGCTCGAACCGGGCAGTTTCACCGAGGCTATGCAGGGCTGCCAACTGGTCATCCACACCGCCTCACCGTTCCTGCTCGGCACCATCCGCGACGCCGACCGGCAGCTGGTACGGCCCGCGCTCGAAGGCACGCGCAACGTGTTGTCCGCCGTGGATGCCACCCCTTCGGTGGCCCGGGTGGTGCTGACCAGCAGCGTGGCGGCAATCTACGGCGACAACGCGGATATGCAGGGCAAGGCGTGCTTCACCGAGGCGGATTGGAACACCACCAGCACACCCGAGCACCAGCCCTATCCCTACTCCAAGACGGTCGCCGAGCGGGCGGCCTGGCAGATTCAGCAGGCCCAGCAGCGCTGGGACCTGGTCACCATTCACCCCTCCCTGGTGCTGGGTCCATCGCTGACCACGGCCAGCGCCTCGGGAAGCATGGACACCATGCAGCACTTCATCGACATGTCGATGGCACTGGGTGCTCCCGCGCTGCAGATGGGCTGCGTCGATGTGCGCGACGTGGCCCGCGCGCACATCACGGCCGGCTACACGCCCGGGGCGCAGGGGCGCTACGTGGTGAACTCCGAGGTCGTCAGCATGCTGGAACTCAGCCGAATGTTGCGGCGACACTTCGGCGCCCGACTGTCCTTCCCGACCTGCGAGCTGCCCAAGTTCATGGTCAAGCTGGTGGCGCCGGTGGCGGGGCTGACGCGCCCGTTTGTCGAGCACAATGTCGGCTGGCCACTATGCCTGGACAGTTCGCGTGCGCGTACTGAGCTGGCCATCGATTTCCGGCCGGTTGCCGACTCCGTCGTGGAGCACTTCCAGCAGATGATCGACGACGGCCTGGCCCGGCGCTAGTAGGCCCGGACGCTCAATGCGTCCGCTGGAAGATCATCCAGCGCAACTCCATCGGGCTTTCTTCACGCGTGGTTCGGAACGCGTCTTGCCCGCTGACCCATTCGATGTACCAGCTGGTGGGCGGCCAGGAACCGTCGGGCAGGTTCGCCTTCTCGTAGTCATGGACGGATTCGTCGGAGAGTAGCTGCAAGGGCAGTCCGGCCGTCGCTGCCGCCATTTCATTGCGGGTGTACAGACCCGAGTACACCTGCTGGCAGAATTCCCGAGCCGCGCTGTCGGGTTCGTAGCCGTCGTGCGCCAGGAAGCTGTTGAACACCAGCCGTCCACCGGGAGCCAGGCAGCGGGCGGCCAGCTCGAACAGGCTGCGTAGCTCCTCGGTGGACCGGAAATCGGTCAAGACCTCAGAAAGCACCATCATCTGATAGTCGTCGCGCAGGTCGTCGGCGTCGGCGAACACGTCCCGCACGATGACGCGCACGTCCAAGGATTCCGCCTCGGCATCGGTCCTGAGCATCTCGGCGAACTTCGGGGTCATCTCGACGACGTCGACCGGATGCCCGCGACGCGCCAGCGCCAGGGCGTTACGCCCGGTGCCCCCACCGATCTCGAGCACCCGATGGGCTGCCGGATTGTCGGCCTCGCAAGCGAGGTGCCAAACCCGTGCGTCGGGTTCGGTGCCGAACAACGGTGGTTTCCGCGTTGCCAGCCAGGCCTCGTATGCCTCCGCGACACTGCTCCACTGGGCGCGGACCGTGTAGTTCAGGCTGGGGCCGATCGGGGCGTTGTAGGAGATGATGATGTTTGAGCGCAGCGAGTGCGAGTAGGCCTCGGAGAGTTGGCCTTCCAGCACTTCTCTGAGGCGGTTGAGTTCGAGGTCGCTGAAGGGCTTGCCCAGGCCCGCGAACACGCTCGCGCACATCGACACGTATTCATCGAGCATGCTCGGCACGGCCGGCAGCCGGATCTCGCCGGTGATCTGCGCCCGAGTGTGAAAGCGCCTGAGCATGGCGTCTTTGGTCGCCTGGGCGCGATCAATTGAACTCAACGGAAAATCTTCCACAGACATCTTCTACACGATTGGCGTCCGCTTCGCGGCAGCAACGGGGGGTTGCGCCTGCGATGAGCGTACGCCGAAGCGGAAAGTAGCTCGCCGCGTCCGCCGACCGCGCCGCACCCCAGCGGTGCCACCAGTGCGCTCGTGCCGTCGAGGACCCCAAGTAAGCTGGCCTATCGTGCGAAAACGGCGGCTTGGAGTCATGGGTGGGACGTTCGATCCCATCCATCATGGCCACCTGGTCGCCGCCAGCGAAGTGGCCGATCTGTTCGGGCTCGATGAGGTGGTGTTCGTGCCGACGGGGCAACCGTGGCTCAAGGAACGCCGCGTCACCGCCGCAGAAGACCGTTACCTGATGACGGTGATCGCCACCGCGTCGAACCCGCGGTTCTCGGTGAGCCGCGCCGACATCGATCGCGGCGGTCCCACCTACACCAAGGACACCTTGCGTGACCTGCGAGAACAGAATCCCGATGCCGAGCTCTACTTCATCACCGGTGCAGACGCGCTGGCCACCATTCTGTCCTGGCAGGATTGGCCGGAGATGTTCGAGATGGCGCGCTTTGTGGGGGTCAGCCGGCCCGGCTACGAGCTCAACGGCGACCATCTCGCTGATGCGCTCGGCTCCCTGCCTCCGCACGCGTTGACGCTGGTCGAGGTGCCGGCGCTGGCGATCTCTTCCACCGATTGCCGCCGGCGCGCGGCAGAATCCCGCCCGATCTGGTACCTGGTACCAGACGGGGTGGTCCAGTACGTGTCAAAGCGCCGCCTCTACCAACCGACCCCCGGAGACCAACAATGACCGCGACACCCGAGGCCGTGCTGATGGCCACCGTGGCGGCCGGCGCCGCCTCGAACAAGCTGGCCGACGACGTCGTCGTCATCGACGTCTCAGCGCAACTGGTCATCACCGACTGCTTCGTCATCGCCTCGGCGTCCAACGAGCGACAGGTCAACGCGATCGTCGACGAGGTCGAGGACAAGATGCGCCTAGCCGGCTACAAGCCGGCGCGCCGCGAGGGCACTCGGGAGGGGCGCTGGACCCTGCTGGATTACGTCGACATCGTCGTGCACATCCAGCACCAGGACGAGCGCGACTTCTATGCGCTGGACCGGCTGTGGAAGGACTGCCCGCTGGTGCCGGTGGACCTCGAGGGCCCAGCCGGTGAGCAGGCGCCCGAGGACGCGTCGTGAGGATCCGCAGGCTGATCCTGCTGCGACACGGACAGACCGAGTTCAACGCCGGCAGCCGGATGCAGGGCCAGTTGGACACGGTTCTGAGCGACCTGGGCCGTGCGCAGGCGGAGGCGGCGGCGGAGGTACTGCGCAAGCGGCACCCACTGCTGATCGTGTCTTCGGACCTGTGGCGGGCTTACGACACGGCCACCGTGCTGGCCGAACACAACGGGTTGCAGGTCCGGGTGGACACCCGGCTGCGGGAAACCCATCTCGGTGACTGGCAGGGACTGACCCACGAAGAGGTCGACGCCGCCGCACCGGGAGCCCGGTTGGCCTGGCGCGACGACGCCCGATGGGCACCCCATGGCGGGGAGAGCCGAATCGACGTGGCCGAGCGCAGCGTTCCGCTGGTGCGCGAGCTGGTGGCCGGGGAACCGGACTGGGGGAGAGCCGACCACGCCGATCAGCCTGTGGTGCTGGTCGCCCATGGCGGCTTGATCGCCGCACTGACCGCGGCCTTGCTGCGGTTGCCGGTTGAGAACTGGCCGGTGCTGGGCGGGATGGCCAACGCCAGCTGGACCCAGCTCAGCGGATACTCCGACGGTCCAGATGCCGGCTCGGATCCGGGCCAGGACGACTTCGCGGACGTGCGATGGCGTCTCGACGTCTGGAATGCCTCAGCACAGGTGGCCGACTGTGAACTCTAAGTCCTCTGACGGCTGGAAGCCCGCACCGGCCCGTCCCACGCTGCTGGTCTTCGCCGATTCGCTGTCCTACTACGGGCCCACCGGTGGCCTGCCGGCCGACGATCCGCGGATCTGGCCGAACATCGTTGCCAGCCAGCTGGACTGGGATGTCGAACTGATCGGCCGGATCGGCTGGACCAGCCGCGACGTCTGGTGGGCGTCCACCCAGGACCCGAGGGCGTGGGCGGCACTGCCCCGTGCTGGGGCAGTCATCTTCGCCACCAGCGGGATGGACTCATTGCCGTCGGTGTGGCCGACGGCGTTGCGTGAGTTGATTCGCTACGTGCGGCCGACCTGGTTGCGGCGTTGGGTCCGAGACGGCTACGGCTGGCTGCAGCCCCGGTTCTCGCCGGTGGCGCGGGCGGCGCTGCCGCCGCATCTCACCGTGGAATATCTTGAGATGACCAGGGGTGCAATCGATTTCAACCGGCCTGGCATTCCGATTGTGGCTTCGCTGCCGTCGGTGCACATTGCTGACACGTACGGCCGCGCCCACCAGGGACGCGAACCCACCGTGCGTGCCATTACGGCCTGGTCGCGGGAACACGATGTTCCCCTGGTGGACCTGAAAGCCGCAGTGGGCGAAGAGGTCATGAGCGGGCGTGCAAATCCCGACGGTATCCATTGGAACTTCGAAGCGCACCGGGCGGTCGCCGACCTGATGCTCAAAGCCCTGAGTGAGGCCGGCGTGCCCGGCCCGTTGGTGTGACCATCCGATGAGCGTTGTCGTCGTGACCGATTCGTCGGCCTGCTTGCCTCTTGAGGCGCGTGACCGTTGGGGAATACGCACGGTGCCGCTGCACATCCTGCTCGACGGAGCCGATCTGCGCGACGGCGTCGACGACGTGCCCGCGGACATCTATGCGCGCGAGCGTGTCACCACCTCCGGGGCTGGTCCGGAGGAACTGGCTGAGGTCTACCGGAATGCGCTTTCCTACAGCGCGGGCTCCGGGGTGGTGGCGGTGCACATCTCCTCGGCGCTGTCCGGGACGTTCGGCACTGCCGAGCGGGTAGCCGGTCAGGTCGGCTCCGGCGTACGGGTGATCGACTCGAAGTCGGCAGCGATGGGCACCGGATTCGCGGCCTTGGCCGCTGCCAGAGCGGCGGCCGGCGGCGCCGACCTGCAGACAGTTGCGGCGGCGGCCGACGCCGCCGTGCAACGCGGTCACGCCTACATGGTGGTGCAGCGGCTGGACAACCTGCGGCGCAGCGGCCGGATCGGCAGCGCGGCGGCCTGGCTGGGCACCGCCCTGTCCCTGAAACCGCTGTTGGCGGTCGAGGACGGAAAGCTCGTTCTGGCGCAGCGCATCCGCACCGTCAGCAAGGCTGTCGCGTCGATGATCGACCGGGTCTGTGATGTGGTGGGAGACCGCTCTGCGGCGCTGGCGGTGCATCACGTCGCCAATCCGCAGGGGGCCCAAGACGTGGCCGGTGCGCTGGCGGAGCGGTTGCCGATCTGCGAGCCCGCTGTCATCACCAGCCTGTGCCCGACGTTGGCCCTGCATGTCGGGGCCGGTGCCGTCGCGGTGTGTGTCGACGTCGACCCGGGTGGGGTCTGAACGCGCCGACCCCCGGGTTGCTCACTGCGCGGGCGCTGCGAACCTGTCTGTGTCGGTGGACTCTTCACGTGGGGTGTGCGCGGCGATCCCGCGAATGTTCTTGTTGGGGCCCCACGGCCGGACCACCTGCGGCCACCAGAACCACTTGCCCAGCAACGTCGCGATCGACGGCATGAAGAACGCCCGGACCACAAAGGTGTCCAGCAGCAACCCGATCGCCACCGTGGTGCCATACATCCCGATGGCCTTGAGGTCACTGAAGAACATGATGCCCATGGTGGCGGCGAACACCATTCCGGCCGAGGTCACCACGCCGCCGCTGCCGGCCATCGCCCGGATATAGCCGGTCTTGAGCCCGGCGTGTATCTCCTCTTCGAAACGGGAGACCAGCAACAGGTTGTAGTCCGAGCCGACCGCCAGCAACACGATGACCGCCAGTACCAGTGTCACCCAATAGATGTGCTGGCCGAAGATGTGCTGCCAGATCAACACTGAGATGCCGAACGACGCGGCGATAGAACTGGATGCGGTGCCGAGGATGACCGCGGCGGCCACCAGGCTGCGGGTGATCATCATCATGATCAAGAAGATCAACGTCAGCGACGCCACGACCGCGATCATCAGGTCGTACTTCGCGCCGTTCTGCATGTCTTCGTAGAGCGCGGCCATGCCGCCGATGTAGACCTTGGCATCTGACAAGGACGACTGCTTCAGGGCTTCCTGCGCAGCGATCCGCTCCGGCTCAACCCGCTTGATACCCTCCGCGGTCGCCGGATAGGTCTGGTGGGTGACGAAGAATCGCGCCGATTTGCCGTCCGGCGACATGAACAGTCGAAGGCCGGTTTGAAAGTCCTTGTTGTCGAATGCTTCTGCGGGCAGATAGAAGAAATCGTCGTTCTTGGAGTCGTCGAAACTCTGACCCATCATGATCTGGGTGTTGCTCAGGTCCTCCATCTGATCGATGAACGCCGAGAATGTCGAGTGCACGGTCAGCACCAGCCCGCGCATGATTCGCATGGTGTCGACTACCGCGGGCAGCAGTTCGACCGCCTGCGGCAGCAGGTGCGCCGTCTTGGTGATGTCGTTGGACAGGTAGTGCAGTTGCTCTGCGAGCTGGTCGATCCCGTCGGTGGCGTCGAAGGTGTTACGCAGCGCGTTACACATCGGGATGTCAAAGCAGTGCGGCTCCCAGTAGAAGTAGCTGCGCAGCGGACGGAACTGGTCGTCGAATTCGGCGATGTGGTCGCGGATCCGGTCGGAGACGTCCACGGTGCGCTGGGTGACCTCGGCTGTGTCGTCGAATGTTCGGTCGACCTCCTGGAGGTATCCATACATCTGGATCAGCAGCTCGATGTCCTTGTCGAGTTGCTGGGAGATGGTGTCGATGTCCTTGATCCGGTCCTTGAGCGTCTTCATGTTTTGGATCATCAGCTGGTTGGAGACGCTGAGTTGGAACGGTATCGAGCTGTGCTGCAGCGGAATTCCCAGCGGGCGGGTGATGTCCTGGATCATCCCGATGCCGACCACCCGCATGATGTTCTTGGCGACCCGGTCCAGCACCAGCATGTCGGCGGGATTGCGCATGTCGTGGTCGGATTCGACCATGGTGATGTCCGGCGCCATTCGGGCCGCCGAGAAGTGCTTCTCCGCGGCGGCATAGGCGACGTTGACCGGGGTGTCGGCAGGCAGGTACTTGCGGTCGTCGTAACCCGGTCTGAATCCCGGCAGGGCGACCAGGCCGATCATGATGATCGCCAGGCTGGCCACCGCGATAGGTCCGGGCCAGCGCACCACCGAGACACCGGCCTGGCGCCAGAACCCGCCCCGCGTGGCCTTTTTGGGCTCGAGCAGGCCGAAGCTGGTGGCCACCACCAGCATGGCCGGTCCCAGGGTCAGCGCGGCGCCGACCACCACGAGCATGCCCACCGAGACCGGAATGCCCATGGTGTGGAAGTAGGGCAGCCTGGTGAAGTACAGCATCGCCGACGCCCCGGCGATGGTCAGTCCCGAACCCAGCACCACCGGGGTGACACTGCGCACGGTGGTGTAGTAGGCGTCGACCCGGTCCTCGCCGGCAAGCCGGGCTTCCCGATACCGGCCGATGAGAAAGATGCCGTAGTCGGTGCCGGCGGCGATCGCGAGCATCACCATGATGTTGACCGCGAACGTCGTCAGACCCATGACGTTGTTGAAGCCGAGGACGGCGACCACGCCGCGGGCGCAGATCAGCTCGAGCAGGGTCAGGAACAGCTGGGTCAACATCGCCGACACCGACCTGAAGACGATCAGCAGCATGATCGCGATCGCGGCGATGGTGAACAGGGTGATCTTGACCAGACTGGAATCGCCGATCTCGCGCAAGTCCGCTGTCAGGGCAGCAGGTCCGGCGACGTAAGCCTGGACCCCGGGCGGCGCGGGAGTGTCGTCGATGGCCTGGCGGACCGCGACGACCGAGTCATTGGCCTCGGTCATGCCCTGGTTGCCCACCAGGTTCAGCATGATGTAGGCGGCCTTTGCGTCAGAGCTCTGAACGCCTGCCGCGGTCAGTCGGTCACGCCAGAAGTCCTGGGCATGCTCGACATGGTCTTTGTCGGCGACCAGCTTCGCGACGATCTCGTCGTAGTAGTGGTGGGCGGCCTCGCCCAGTTCCTCCTCGCCGACCACCACCATCATCACGGTGCTGTTGGACTTGTACTCCTGAAAGTTCTCGCCGACCAGCTTGCTGGCGATCATCGACGGCGCATCGACCGGTGCCAGTGGCGCGGAATGTTCCTCGGAGATGACTTCCAGTTGGGGGACAAGGACATTCACCAGCACGGTGAGCACGATCCAGGCAATGATGATCGGCACCGCGAAAATGCGCAGCATGTGCGCGAAGAAGGGCCGCTTGACGTGCGGATCCTGGTGGCGGTCCAACTGTTCTTTGATCCGCCTGATCATCCGGATTTCACCAGGCAGAAGGTCTGGGCGTTGAGGCCGGTGGCACGGCGTTCGTCGAGCAGCCGGTCGTCGATCTTGATTCGGCAGCCGATCTCACCGGTGTTGCCCTGCACGATCATGTTGGCCATGACGGCGGGTAGCACCGTGACCACGGTGTAGGTCCAGGGCAGCGGCACGCCTACCAGCTGATGGACGTTGGCCTCGGCGTCCCAGTAGTTGATGTCGGCGGTGGTGCCGGGTGGCCCAAAAGCTTCGTAGGCGACGGATTTCGGGTTGAACTGAACGATTTCGATGCCGGTACCAGCGTGAGGATTGAGGTCTTCGGAGGCGAACACCTTGTGCAGTCGACTGACGATCACACTCGAGATCGCGATGACCACGATGAAGACCAGCGGAATCCAATGCCGCTTGAGTATGCCGGCGACCGAGACTTTCCCCATCTCACCGCCTTCCGCCTACCGATAGTGCGGTTGAACGTCGGCGCTGGACGGTCTGCTCTCCGGCTTCGTCGGAAGCATCGATGATTCCGCGAATCGCGCCCTTCGGCAGCATAACCCTTCGCTTAGCTAAGGACCGCAAACGGTGCAATTCTGGCCGCGGCCCCGCGAACGGGCGGCGGTCGCGGCGCCTGACTTCAGCGCCGGCGCCCCGACTTCAGTAGCATGGCCGCTGATGCGCGCTCTGGGAAATGTCATCCGCTTCGGTGCGGTGGTCATCGTGGCAACGCTGGCGCTGGCCGGATGCAGCGGTAAGGGCACGTCCGGCACGTCGTCGCAGGATTCGGCGGCCCCCGAGGCGTCTTGGACTCGCCCCGACGCGCCGCCAGACCCACAGACACTGCTTCGCGCCGGTGCCCTCGCGACCTCGCAGGTACCCGACAGTGTGCTGATCTTCATCGAGAGCCAGACCAGCGACGCCGGTACCTGGAAGGCCGGCGTGGTCACGGCCGACGGCACCGAACATCAGGTCAAAATCGATTCCGACGGGGTGTCTGTCCTGGTCGGCCCCACCGTGACCGAGGACAGTGACGCCGACAAGGCCAAGCGGCGCGCCAATGTCGACGGCACCCATCTGGACTACCGCAGTGCCGTGGAACGTGTACTGCGGGCAGTGCCCAACAGTTCGATCACCGAGCTGAGCCTGCTCGACATGAACGGCACCGTCGTCTGGGAAGCCGACGTGTGGGACGACCAGCTGACCGAACGCGACGTCACCGTCGATGCGGCGTCGGGAGCCGTCACCGCCAACCGGCAGGTTTGATTCGGCGGTCCAGCTTCGCCTCTCCTGCGTCGAGCCTCGCTAACCGCCGGTCCGGCCCGTGATCGGCGGCAGATCGGCCAGCGTGACGATGCCCGGTTCGGCCGCGACCACCGATGGCACCGCGTTGGTCACCGGCATCGCCGTGTAGATCGAGCCCAGACCGTTGAAGTTCGGCTCGTTCCAGTCCTTGGGCGGCAGGCAGTTGATGACGGTGCGCATGTTGGGCAGTCCGAACACCTGGATGACGTGGCCGTGTGCCACCGGCTTGGGTGGGGTGACCTGGTTGCCCATGATCCAGTTGAAGCCAACGCTGACCACGTTGCGCGTCCCCACCCAGCCGCGGTGATAGCCGAAGACACTGCCCACCGTGCCGGCCGGGATCTTCATGAAGCCCAGGTCGCTGTCGCCGGTCGCGGCGGTGAACTGCACGTCGAAGGTGATGCGGTCCAACTGTGCGCCGATCGCATCGGCCATCATCGCCGCGGACTCGGCGAAAACCTCGCTCTCGAGGCGGACGCTCTCGGCCAACCCGGGGGTGTCGGGGTCCTGGGCGAATCCCATCGCCGCCATGGTGGCCGCCGACTCGTACGTCGAGCAGTCCACCGACTCGGTGATCCGGATCTCGTCGACGCGCTCGCAGGCCCCGGACAGCACCATGCCGACCATGTTGGTCAGCCCGGGGTGCGCGCCGCTACCGAACATGGTGGAGTTCCCGGCCCGGCAGGCGTCCTCGATGCGCTTGCGGTCTTGCACGCTCTGCTTGCCCCCGGTGATCCAGGCCGCGGTTGAGCACACGTTCACCCCGGCCTCGAGCAGTGCGACCAACTCATCGATGCTGGGCCACAGCGGGTTGTAACAGCACGCATCTGGCTTCAGCGCGATCAGCGCGTCGATGTCATTGGTTGCGGTGATCCCGGTCGGTTCCGCCCAACCGGCCAACTCGGCGGCGTCCACCCCGACCTTGTCCTTGCCGTGGGCGTAGACCCCGACGAGCTCCATGTCGGGACGGCCGATGATGGCGTGCAGCGAGCGCTGACCGATGTTTCCGGTGGTCCATTGGATGACGCGAAGCGGGCGGTCGAAAGTGGGCATCATGCTCCTCGGTGACGGGTGTACCCAATATTATTGGGGTGCGGTCCAAGAGCGTTTGTGGCAGCCTCGGACGACGTGACCGGCACCGTATCCCAAACCCTGACCCTGCGTACCGCTACCGATGACGATTGGTCGGCGATGTCCGTGCTGGCCGCCGTGGGCTTCGGAGAGGACTGGGACGCCGAGTCGATGGTCGCCTGGCGGACCCTGACGACCCCCGACAGCTCCATCGTGGTCTGCGACGGCGATGAGGTGGTCGGCATGTCGGGCTACCTGGATCTGGAGCTGACGGTGCCCGGCGGGGCAGTGTTGCCGACGGCCGGGGTCAGCTTCGTCGTGGTGGCCCCGACCCATCGGCGCCGGGGTGTGCTCCGGATGATGTACACCGAATTGCACCGGCGCATTGCCGATTCGGGCTATCCGATCGCGGCGTTGACCGCCAGCGAGGGCGGCATCTACGGGCGGTTCGGCTACGGCCCGGCGACGGTGGACCACGAGCTGACCATCGACCGGCGGTTCGCCCAGTTGCACGCCGACGCACCCGACCCCGGTGGGGTGCGGCTGGTCAAAGCGGGTGGGTGCCGTGACGAATTCGCCGCGGTCTACGAGCGGTGGCGCCAGCGTGTCCCGGGCGGTTTGGCGCGCCCCCGGCCCCTCTGGGATGACCTGCTCGCCGACCGGGAGAACACTCGTGACGGCGGCACCGAATGGTTTGGGCTGCTGCATCCTGACGGTTATGTGCTCTACCGGGTGCACGGTGAGCATCCAAAGTCGGTGCGGGTCGGCGAGTTCCGCGCCGTCACCCCGGCCGCGCACGCCGCATTGTGGCGGGCGCTGCTCGGGCTGGACTTGATGGGCAAGATCGTCATCGAGACCGACCCAGACGACCCGATGCCGTATCTGCTGACCGATACCCGGCTGGCCACCACCACCGGGCGCTCGGACGCGCTGTGGCTGCGGATGATGGACATCCCCGCGGTGCTCAAGGCTCGCCGCTACTCCTTGGCGGTGCCCGAGCTATCCGTCGTGGTGGCGGTGCGCGACGGATTCCGCGGCGACGGTGGACGATTCGCCTTGACCATCAGTGAGGGGGTGGCCGACTGCGTCCCGACCGAGGCCGAAGCCGATGTGGAGCTGGACCTCGACGTCCTGGGCAGCCTGTATCTGGGTGCGCACCGGGCGTCGGCGCTTGCCGCGGCGGGCAGACTGCGCTGTCGCGATGACGCCCTGGTTCGCCGACTGGACGCGGCGTTCGTCAGCGACGCCGGCGCCCAGATCGGCTACCACTTCTAGGGGCTACAGTTTGGCCAGGTCGTAGCCGCCCAGGTTGTCGATCAGCACGTGCAGCTGATCCTGCGACGAACCCAGGGTGTGGTCGATGGCGGTGAGCCGGGCGGCCAGGTGGCCGACCGGATACTCCCAAGTCACCCCGATCCCGCCGTGCAACTGGATGGCTTCCTGCGCGATGTGGCGCCCGGAGCGGCCCACCTGCAGCTTGGCGCGCGCCGCGATCACCGGGTCGTAGTTGTCGTCGGCGAGCGACATCGCCGCGTACATGCTCATGCTGCGGGCCAACTCCAGCGACACGTACATGTCGGCGGCACGCTGGGTCAGGGTCTGGAAGGTGTTGAGCGTGACCCCGAACTGCTTGCGTGTCTTGAGGTAGTCGGTGGTCAGCCGCAAAGCCTCTTCCATCGCGCCGACGGCCTCGGCGCATAGGGCCGAAGAGATGCGGATGACGGCGCGCTCGATGGCGGCCGAGGCGTCGGTTGCCTCACCCAGCGCGGTAGCCGGCGTGTCGGCGAAGTCGATCTGGGCGCCGCGCTGGCCGTCGAAGGTCCGGTAGGGCGCCCGCGTCACACCGTCAGCGCTTGCGTCGACCAGGAACAGCCCGGTCCCGCCGTCCGGCAACGCGGCGCTGACCACCAGCGTGTCGGCGCGATCGCCGGTCAGCACCGGGTTCTTACGTCCGGTCAGCCGCCACGAATCGCCTTGCGGCACAGCCGTGGTGGCCACCTTACCTGCGGTTCCCCGCATGCCCGGCTCGGTGTGGGCGAACGCCAGGATCTGCTCGCCCTCGGCGACAGAGTCGAGCAGCGCGCGCTGCTCGGCGGTGCCGCGCTCGGCGATCAGTGCGCCCGGCCCGAGTGCTCCGTGTACGACGGGCTCCGGCGCCACCCGCCGGCCGACCTCGGTGAGCACCACCATGATCTCCAGCGGTCCGGATTCCTGCGGGTCGAAACCCAGACCGAGAATCCCGATGTCCGCCAGTTGTTTCCACACCTCGGGGTTGAAACCGGGGTCGGTCTCGATGACCTTGTTGCGGGTCTCGGTGTCATAGCCCGACAACATCGAGCGGGTGGTGTCGCGCAGCAGAACCTGCTCGTCGCTGAGTTGGAAGTCCATAGCTGTCATGCCTCCTAAAGGCCGAGAATGGTCGACGCGATGATGGTGCGCTGTACCTCGTTGCTGCCGCCGTAGATCGAGGTCTTGCGGTAGTTCAGATACGTCGGCGCCGCGTCCTGCGCCCAGGTGGGCGTTGCGATGCCGTCGCCTGCCTCGAAGGGCAGGGCATCGGGACCGGCCAGCTCAACGAACAGCTCGGTGGCGGCCTGCTGCAGCTGGCTGCCCTGCAGCTTGAGCACCGATGACGCCGGGTTCGGCTTGCCGTCGGCGGAGTCGCTCGACACTCGCATCTGGGTGAGCTCCAGTGCCAGCAGATCGTTTTCGAGTTCGGCGACCCGCGCCGCGAACAGCGGATCGTCGAGGGCCCCCAACGCCTTGGCGCGCTGCTTGAGTTCGGCGACACGCACCTTGGTGCGGGTCACCCCGGCGATGCCGGTCCGCTCGTTGCCCAGCAGGAACTTCGCATAGGTCCAACCGTGGTTCTCCTCACCGACCAACTGATCGGCGGGCACCCGTACGTCGGAGAAGAACACCTCGTTGACCTCGTAGCCACCATCGATCAGCTTGATCGGCCGCATGGTGACACCCGGTGTGTCGACCCGGAACAGCAGGAAAGAGATACCGGCCTGCTTCTTGGGTGCCTGCGGGTCGGTGCGCACCAGGCAGAAGATCCAGTCCGCGTACTGGCCGAGCGTGGTCCAGGTCTTCTGCCCGTTGACGATGTAGCTGTCGCCGTCACGCACCGCCGTGGTGCGCAGGCTTGCCAGGTCGGAGCCGGCTTCTGGCTCGGAAAAACCTTGGCACCACCAGATGTCCAGGTTGGCGGTGGCGGGCAGGAAGCGCTCCTTGATCGCCTGGGAGCCGAATTCCGCGATCACCGGGCCGACCATCTTGGCGTTGAAGGTCAGTGGTTCGGGCACCGAGGCGAGCTGCATCTCGTCGTGCCAGATCTGGTGCTGGGTCAGCGTCCAGTCCTTGCCGCCCCACTCGACCGGCCAGTTGGGTACCGCCAGGCCGTTGGCGTTGAGGATCCGCTGGGTGGTGACGATGTCGTCGGGAAAGTTCGAATGGCCCAACCGGCTGCGTTCGCGAATGTCAGCGGGGATCTCGGTGGTGAAGAAGGTCCGCATCTCGTCGCGGAATGCGGCCTCCTCCGCGCTCAGTGCCAGTCTCACGTCGACCTCCCGGTTGGTTGGGTGAACTCACGGTTGGTATGCACCCTAATCGCCACTTCCGCGGCCGTTCGGGGGAGGGCTTACCGTGCGCTTTTGTAGGCTGGACCTCATGAGACGGTGGGTCGTCGCGCTCGGTGTTCTGGTCTTGTCTCTCGTGTCGTGTTCGGCGGAACCAGCGGAGCAGGCCACGCCGGACTCGTCACCGGGGGCCCGGCAAACGCCGGCCCCGCGACCGGCCGCGCACATCGGCCAGACGCTGGATCTGATGCGCATCGGCGGGCAGAAGATCGCCGTGACGTTGACAGAGGTCATCGCCCCGGCGACGGTCCCGAACGGCTGGGGCGCGGCCGGCAAGACCTACCTGGCCACCAAGGTGCGGATCGAGAACGCCGGAACTACGACCATCGTCGGCAACAGCAACAGCGACGTGACTGTGGTGGGTTCCGATGATCAGAGCTACCGGGCCGACTTCGCCACCGTGACCGAATGCAAGGACTTCGCCTACGGCTGGTTTCTGATCCCGGCCGGCTCGTCGAACACCGGTTGCGTGGTCTTCGCGCTGCCCACCGGGGTCACGGCGTCAAAGGTGCGCTACGCGCCGTCGTCGGGCATCTCGCAAGACGTCGGGGAGTGGCTGAACCCGTAGCGGCGTCGCGGCAGGTTGCGCACAGTCCCGGGTTGATCCACAGATCGGCTGGGATCGTGCGGTGAGCGAACCGGTCTGACGGTGCCGGCACCTACCGTCGGGCGCATGGCATCAGAACTGCCCGGCGAGCGGCTGCAGCGTCGACTCGGCCTGCTGCCGGAATCCGACCATGGTGAGCACACCTGCGAAGCCGACGACGAGGCTGACCCGAATTCGTTGCTGCCGCGGTGGTTGCCTGACGGCGCCGCCGACGCGGGCTGGCTTGCAAAAGTACGGGCCGACCCGGGCCGAGCCGGTGCTATTGCCTTGGCGGTGATCGCCGCGGTCGCGGTGCTCATCACGGTGTTCACCGTGCTGCGTGATCAGCCTGCGCCGGTGCTCAGCGCCAAACTGCCACCGGTGGAGATGGTTTCGACTGCCAGCCCGCGCACCGACGAATCGGCCGCCAGTGCCGCGGCGCCGCCCGCCGAGCAGGTTGTGGTCAGTGTGGTCGGCTTGGTGCACAAGCCGGGTTTGGCGACGTTGTCGCCTGGCTCCCGCATCGCAGATGCGCTGACCGCCGCCGGCGGTGCGCTCGACGGTGCCGATACGGTCGGCCTGAACCTGGCCAGGATCTTGGTGGACGGCGAACAGATCGTGGTCGGTCTGGCGCCGCCGGCCGGGCCGCCGGTACTGGGCAGTTCGGTCGGGGCCGCCTCGCAGGCTCCGGAAGCTCCCCGCACCAGCACCGCGCCGACCGGTCCTGAGCCCAAATCCGGCGAGTCGGTCAACCTCAACACCGCGACGGTCGAGCAGCTCGACGCCCTGCCCGGGGTGGGTCCGGTGACGGCGGCCGCCATCGTGGCCTGGCGCGACGCCCATGGCAAGTTCACCCGCGTCGATCAGCTCGGCGACGTCGACGGGATCGGCCCGGCGCGCCTGGAGAAGCTGCGTGCCCTGGTTCGTGTCTGAGCGTGACACCGCCCGCGGCCGTACCGACACCAGCGGCTCGGCTCGACGTTCGGCTGGTGCCGGCGGCGGTGGTGGGCTGGCTGGTCACGGCGGCCGGCATTCAGTGGCAGATCGGGGGCGTGCTGGCCGTGCTGTGCGCCCTGCTGGGCGTGACGGCCGGCGTGCTGTGCTGCTATGCCGGGCGGCTCCGGCGGCCCGGCTGGCGGCTCGTGGGTGCGGCGGTTGCCGCGGCATCGATGGCGGGCGCGGGCTTCGGATGGGCTGTCGCGCTGCGTACCGCCTCCGTCGAGCACCACCCGATCACCGCGGTGTTCGGCACGGCAGCGGCGGTGACGGTCACCCCGAGCGAGAGTCCGCTGCCGGCCGGCGCACGGCGGGTGATGTTCCGGGCCACCCTGCAGCGCGTCGACAACGTGGCCGCGTCCGGCCGGGTGCTGGTATTCGCCTCCAGCGTCGACTTCGGCGAGGTGATGGTCGGCCAGCCGACGGCGTTCCGCGCCAAGATCGCCCGCCCGGCCCGGCGGGACCTGTCGGTGGCGGTGCTCACGGCCACCGGCGCTGCGGTGCGCGGCCAGCCCGGGCCGGTCGCGCGGGTAGCGCATCGGGTCCGGGCCCGGTTCGCGGCCGCCGCCGCGCGAGTGCTGCCCGACGAACAGGCTCGGATGTTGCCCGCGTTGGTGCTCGGTGACACGTCGGCGATAACCGTCCCCACCGGTCGGGACTTTCGGGCCGCCGGCCTGACCCACCTGATGGCCGTCTCCGGTGCCAACGTGACGATCGTCTGCGGCGCGGTGTTGTTCTCGGCGAGGCTGGTCGGTCCACGGACGGCTGCCGTGCTGGCCGCGGGGGCATTGGTGGCGTTCGTGATCGTCGTGCAGCCCACGGCCAGTGTGCTGCGGGCGGCGGTGATGGGGGCCATCGCGCTGTTGGGCGTGCTTTCGGCGCGCAGTCGCCAGGCCGTGCCGAGCCTGGCCGCCAGTGTGCTGGTGCTGCTGGCGTTGGCCCCACACCTGGCGGTCGATGTCGGGTTCGCCCTGTCGGTGGTGGCCACCGCGGCGTTGGTGCTCGTCGCGCCGGTGTGGACGGCCCGGCTGGTGGCGCGCGGCTGGCCTCGATCGCTGGCCGCCGCGGTCTGCGTGGCGTGGGCCGCCAACCTGGTCACCGCGCCGTTGATCGCCGGCATCTCCGGGCGGCTCAGTCTGGTGAGTACCGCGGCCAACCTGGCGGTGGCGGCGCTGGTCGCGCCGATCACCGTGTTGGGCAGCGCCGCGGCGGTGTTGTGCGGGTGGTGGCCGGCAGGCGCCTATCTATTGATCCGTTTCACCGGACCGGAGTTGTGGTGGGTGTGCCGTATCGCGCACTGGGCCGGCGCAATGCCCGCCGCCACCGTGCCGGTGCCGGGGGGAGTGGCCGGGGTCGCCGGGGTCGGCGCCGCTGCCGTCCTGATGGTGGTGTGCTGGCGATGGCGGTGGTGCCGGCGGGCGTTGGCCGTGTTGGCACTGTGCCTGTTGACGTGGTCGGCCACGCAGGTGTTGACCGCCTGGGCGGGTGTCGGCGCAGCGTGACACGATTGGCGGGTGAGCCAATCGGTTTCGCCGCTGCATCTGATCCTCGGGGATGAGGAACTGTTGGTCGAGCGGGCCGTTGCCCAGGTGTTGGCCGGGGTGCGGGCCCAGGCCGGCAGCACCGACATCCCGGTGGACCGGTTGCGAGCCGGTGAGGTGGCGGCGGGTGAACTCGCGGAGCTGTTGAGCCCGTCGCTGTTCGCCGACGAACGGGTGGTGGTGCTCGAGGCCGCCGCCGAAGCCGGTAAGGACGCCGTGACGCTGATCGAAGCGACGGCCGCCGACATTCCGCTGGGCACCGTGCTGGTGGTGGTGCACTCCGGTGCGGGGCGGGCCAAGGCGCTGGCGGGCAAGCTGCGGGAACTCGGCGCCGAGGTGCACGCCTGCGCCCGGATCACCAAGGCCTCCGAACGGACCGACTTTGTTCGCGCCGAGTTCCGCGGGCTCAAAGTCCGCGTCGACGACGACACTGTGACGGCGTTGCTCGACGCGGTGGGCTCCGATATCCGCGAACTGGCCTCGGCGTGTTCGCAGCTGGTCGCCGATACCGGCGGGCATGTTGACGCCATCGCAGTGCGCCGCTACCACAGCGGCAAAGCCGAGGTGAAAGGATTCGACGTCGCCGATCGGGCGGTCGTCGGCGACGTCGCCGGTGCCACCGAGGCGCTCCGCTGGGCGATGATTCGTGGCGAACCGCATGTGGTGCTGGCCGACGCCCTGGCAGAGGCGATTCACACCATCGCCCGGGTGCGGTCCAAGTCCGGTGATCCCTACCGGCTGGCCGGTGAATTGGGTATGCCGCCCTGGCGGGTGCAGAAGGCGCAGAAGCAGGCCCGGTTCTGGTCGCCGGGGACGATGGCGGCCGCGGTGCGGCTAGTGGCCGCCCTCAACGCCGACGTCAAAGGCGCCGCTGCCGACGCCGACTACGCGCTGGAGGCCGCGGTCCGTGGGGTCGCCGAGCTGGCCGACCGCTGACCCAGACAACACGAAGGCCCCTGTTCCAATGTGGAATCAGGGGCCGCCGCTTGCGGACAATCCGCTAGGTCAGAGCTGGTTGAGCGCCTTCGCCAGGGCCGACTTCTTGTTGGCAGCCTGGTTCTTGTGGATGACGCCCTTGGTAACGGCCTTGTCCAGCTTGCGGCTGGTCGAGACCAGCAGCTCGCCGGCCTTGTCCTTGTCGCCGGCTGCGGCGGCCTCGCGGAAGGCGCGGATCGCGGTGCGCACCGCCGACTTCACCGACTGGTTGCGCAGCCGGGCTTGCTCGTTGGTCCGGTTGCGCTTCACCTGCGACTTGATGTTGGCCACGGAGTAATTCCTTCGCAAAAGCTTGAGTTGGGTTTGCCTCCCGAGGCGGGAGCAACAGCTGTTCAGGGTACCAGCTGGTTCGGCAACTCCCCAACTCGACTCAGCTGCGGGCGGTCACCTCGACTCGATGCAGGTCGTCGCCGAGTTCGATCGGCCCGTCGAACTCCGCGGCAGCCAACGCCCGCCACTGCTCCTCCTGTCCGGGCGCGATAGCGGGCACATAGTGGGTCAGCACCAGGGTGCCCACGCCGGCCCGTCGGGCGGTCGCAGCCGCCTGGGGCACCGAGGAGTGGTAGTCGCAGATGTCGCGGATGCGCTGCTGGGGCAGCAACTCGATCAGGTCGCTGCGGATGACGGTGTGCACCAGCGCATCGGCTCCGGCCGCCAGCTCGTCGAGGCTGTCGCAGGGCACGGTGTCGCCGGCCATCACCACCGAGGCGGTCCCGTTGTCATCGGAGTGCTCGATCCGGAAACCGATGGTCGGCGTCACCGGCCGATGGTCGGTGGGTGCCACGGTGATCTGCACCTGGTCGCGATCCCAGACCAGGCCCGAGGTGTGTTCCTGCACGTCGACAGGGGGCGGGGCGGTCAGATCGTCGTGATGGGCAATGCGGTAGCCGATGTCGTGACCGAAAGCTCGCAGGGTCGCCTCCACCACCTCCGCGGTGCCCGGTGGCCCGATGATCGGCAGCGGCGGGGTGTCGGGGGTGAAAGTGGTGACCCATCGGGTGATCAGCAGATCCCCCAGATCGGCGATGTGGTCGCTGTGCAGGTGGGTGAGCAGAAGTGCCGACAGGGTGTTGGCCGAGCCGCCCGCCGCTGCCAGGCGCTGCAGCACCCCCCGTCCGCAGTCGACCAGTAGTTGCTGGCCCCCGGCTCGGACCAGGGTCGACGGTCCGGCGCGGTTCGGGTCGGGGATCGGGCTTCCGGTGCCCAGCAGAGTGATCTCGATCGTCATGCGTCACATATGCCACAGATTTCGGCTGCGCGCTATGCGATCGACGGAGTTTCGTTATCGCCACCCCGGTCCGGCCGAAATGGCCTAGCCTGGTGTGAAGCAGATCACTGCGGCGGGAGGCTTCAATGCGGATCGCGGATGTATTGCGGAACAAGGGTGCGGCGGTGGTGACGATCCATCCGGATGCCACGGTCATGGAGTTGCTGGCTGGCTTGGCCGAGCACAATATCGGCGCCATGGTGGTGATCGGACGTGAGGGTTTGGAGGGGGTGGCCTCCGAGCGCGACGTGGTCCGCCAGTTGCACGTCCACGGCGCCAGTCTGCTGGCCCGGCCGGTGTCGGCCATCATGACCCGACTGGTGGCGACCTGCGCCAAGGCCGACTCCGCCGACGACGTCAGCATGTTGATGACCGAGCACCGCGCGCGTCACATACCGGTGCTCGAAAACGGCCGATTGGCAGGGATCGTCAGCATCGGCGACATCGTCAAGTCCCGGATGGAAGAGCTGCAGGCCGAACACGAGCAACTGCGCGACTACATCGCCCAGGGTTAACTCAACTCCACGAGTATTCGGTGCGCAGTCGGGCGGCCACCACCTCGAACACCGAACGCTCCAGGATGGCGCCTTCGCGCCGGATCGATTCCTCGGGCACGTCGAGCACCCGGTCGAGGCGCACCCAGCTGACCCGGTGAGCGTCATCCCAGCTGCCCGCACCGATGCCGACCCAGTTCGCGTCCTCGGCATGCCGTTGCCTGCTGGACAGCATCAGGCCCAGCAGCACGTTGCGGTCGCGGCCGACGACCAGCACCGGTCGGTCCTTACCGCGGTCCGGCTCGTCCTCATAGGCCACCCAGGTCCAGACGATCTCGCCCGGGTCGGCGCGACCGTTGAGATCGGGGGAGTAGACCAGCCGGCGTGCGCGGTGCGCGGTGGGAACACTGCTGTCGGTCACCGGGCGGCCGGAGGCGATTTCGGTAGCCGGCTCCGATGTCGCGCCGCTGAGCATCTCCAGACCGATTTTGATGCCCTGCTCGATACCGCGCTGGATGCGCTGCTGTACCTGCGGTGCCTGCTCGAGTTGGCGGATGAACCGTGGCGCCTCGTTGAACACCAGGTTTTCCGCGAATCGCTGCACCGACTCCCATGGGGTCTTCCGCGGGGAAGCCATGCTCGCAGCATAGGCGAAACCCGTTTCGGGCACTGCTCTCCGCGCTTCCGTGGCGGCGCCGCGACGACACCGATTCCTTGACGTGAACGTAAACAAAGTGCACAGGAATCTGTACGAAAACTGAAGTGCCACTTGTGTTGTCCGTAGAGATGCATCGGCGTACGGTACGGGAATATTCATTAACAGGGGGCTTCATTTCAACGGGGCGGGCGCCGGCGTCAGCTAGGCGGAAGATTTCTAGCGGTGAGTGGAAGTCGCCGAAAAACTGCAGTCTGGGGGTTTTAGCTTTTCCTCCGGGGGTGCTTGAAATGGGGCAAGCCACCGTCCGGAACGACATCTACGACATGGCGTTCGCCGGAAACTGATGTCTTGGTTGAGTCCGGTGTGTGTTCGCCCGGGCTCGTCTGCGCACCGACGGGCTGTCAGGAGGTATATGGATTTGGGCACCTATCTCGCAAGGTTCCAATCGAACCAAGACTAGTGAAACTGACAGAGCCCCTGCGGATTTCAGAGGCGGTGCTGGGGGGCTCCTGGGCGGACTACCGCCAAAAGAAGGACATTCGCGAAAGGCATTGAACATGAGCATGCGCAAATTCGTCGTCATTGGTGGCTTCGCTGCCGGCGCTGCGTTCGTATTGGCGCCGTTGGCATCTGCCGACACCGATCCCTTGGCGCCCATCGTAAGCAGCGAGATCGGGTCGATGAACTTCCTCTTCGGCACCGACACGTTGCTGGCGGGTGTGCCATCGACGGACGTCACCACGGGCCCGCAGGGCTTTGACATCATCAAGCCGGCGGACGTATCGACGGTTCAGGACGATGGCTCGACCCTGTTCGACCACCTGGTCTACGGACTGAACCCGACCATGGCGGGACTGGCTTCCGATCCCGGCGCGTACAGCGTCTTCAATGGCGCGATGGTCCCGCTCGACGACAGCATCAACTCGCTGTTGTACGCGCTGATGAACAACGGCGATGTGCTCGACTGGAGCAGCGGCGACCTGTTCGGCGGCGACAGCGCGATGGACATCGCCAGCAACGCCGACACCGGCTGGGCAGAGGCCGCTAACTACCTCAGCTTCGCTTGGGGTGACTTGATGGGCTACTTCGGCATCTTCGACTCCTGATCGCAGCCCGAAGCGAAACCCCCGGAGGGATCCTCTCCGGGGGTTTCGTCTTGCCGTGGATGCCGTCGGTTCGGGCGTTCACTTGGGGGTGTCCAGGGCATCGGATGCTGTGCATGGGCGGGCGGCGAAGTGATCCTGAGCACATGTTGACCTGCGCAAACACCGGGACGCCTGGGAGAATTTGGGGGAAGAGCTCGAAGAAACCAAGACGAAAGTGAACATTAACTTGTATTGATCACAGGTCCTTGTTAGATTTTATCCGGCTTACAGCAACGGTGCTGGGGGGAGCTTCCGGCGGGGGTTGGGGAAACCGGCCGCCGGGCAGCAATAGTGAAGGGCATTTGGGGGGAATGGACATGCGGAAAATCGGCGTGCTCGGCAGCTTCGTCGCTGGTACGGCACTTGCGTTGGCGCCGCTGGCGGCTGCCGACACCGACTCGACCGGCTTCGACTTCAGCGCTGTGCTGGCGGGCGAGATCCAGTCGATGAACTTCCTCTTCGAGTCGCAGGCCACCATGGCCGGCGTCGGGGACAAGGTTATCGACGCCTCCGAGGCCAACCCGTTCCTGACCATCGACAAAGACGACGTGAACGCCGCCTTCGGCACGCTGCTCTACGGCGTGAACTGGGAGAACGAGATCTCCTCCGACCCGGGCGCCTACAGCCTGCTCAACGGCGCGTTGACGCAGTTCATCGACGGCAACAACGTGCTGTTGTTCGCGATCCTCAACGGCGGCGACCAGATCGACTTCGAAAACGCCGCCGACTACCTGTTCGGGACCGACGCCGCGATCGCCGCCGGTTTGGCCGGCGAAAGTGCCTGGGAAGATGCCGCGCTCTTCTTCCAGGCGGGCATGGCCGACATCGGCGGTTACTTCGCAATTGACCTGTAATTGGCGATCGGAAGCGCAAACCCCCGGAGATGGGTCTCCGGGGGTTTCGTTTTGAAGCCACCGTCTCGCTACCCTGACTAGGCAGTAGGCACCACCGCCCCCCGTTCACCAGGAGATTCCCATCAGTAGTTTCGCCGACCAGACCTTCACCGCGCCGGCGCAGATACGGAACTTCTGCATCATCGCCCACATCGACCACGGCAAATCCACCTTGGCCGACCGAATGCTGCAGCTCACCGGCGTCGTCGACGACCGATCGATGCGGGCCCAGTACCTGGACCGGATGGATATCGAGCGTGAACGCGGCATCACCATCAAGGCGCAGAACGTTCGGCTGCCCTGGACGGTCAAGGAACCGCGTAACGGTGCTGCGGCCGGCGACTACGTGCTGCACCTGATCGACACGCCCGGACACGTCGACTTCACCTACGAGGTGTCGCGTGCGCTGGAGGCCTGCGAGGGCGCCATCCTGCTGGTCGACGCCGCACAGGGCATCGAGGCGCAGACCCTGGCCAACCTGTACCTGGCGCTGGACCGTGATCTGACCATCATTCCGGTGCTCAACAAGATCGACCTGCCCGCTGCCGACCCCGAGCGCTACGCCGCCGAACTGGCCCACATCATCGGGTGCGAGCCCGAAGACGTGCTGAAGGTGTCGGGCAAGACAGGCGAAGGCGTGGCCGAACTGCTCGACGAAGTGGTCAAGCAGGTTCCGGCACCCACCGGCGACGCCGACGCGCCCGCACGGGCGATGATCTTCGACTCGGTCTACGACATCTACCGCGGAGTGGTCACCTACGTCCGCGTCGTCGACGGCAAGATCACTCCCCGCGAGAAGATCGCCATGATGTCCACCGGCGCCACCCACGAGCTGCTGGAAGTCGGCATCGTCTCCCCGGAACCCAAGGCCACCAAGGGGCTTGGCGTCGGCGAGGTGGGTTACCTGATCACCGGCGTGAAGGACGTGCGCCAATCCAAGGTGGGTGACACCGTCACCTCCGCACGCAATGGCGCCACGGAGGCGCTGACCGGATACCGCGAGCCCAAGCCGATGGTTTATTCCGGGCTGTACCCGGTTGACGGGTCGGACTATCCGAACCTGCGCGAGGCACTGGACAAGCTGCAGCTCAACGACGCTGCCCTGACCTACGAGCCGGAAACGTCGGTGGCGCTGGGCTTCGGCTTCCGGTGCGGATTCCTGGGCTTGCTGCACATGGAGATCACCCGAGAGCGGCTGGAACGCGAGTTCAACCTCGACCTGATCTCCACGGCACCCAACGTCGTCTACCGGGTGATCAAAGAGGGCAAGGGCGGCGAGTCCGACGAGATCGTGGTGACCAACCCGTCGGACTGGCCGGAAGGCAAGATCCGCACCGTCTACGAGCCGGTCGTCAAGACCACCGTGATCGCGCCGAGTGAGTTCGTGGGCACCATCATGGAGCTCTGCCAGTCTCGGCGTGGGGAGCTCGGCGGCATGGACTACCTCTCCGAGGAGCGGGTCGAACTGCGCTACACGTTGCCGTTGGGCGAGATCATCTTCGACTTCTTCGATTCGCTGAAGTCGCGTACCCGGGGCTATGCCAGTCTGGACTACGAGGAGGCCGGCGAGCAGGAGGCCGAATTGGTCAAGGTCGACATCCTGCTGCAGGGCGAGGCGGTGGACGCGTTCAGCGCGATCGTCCACAAGGACTCGGCTTCGGCCTACGGCAACAAGATGACCACCAAGCTCAAGGAGCTGATACCGCGCCAGCAGTTCGAAGTGCCGGTACAGGCCGCGATTGGCTCGAGAATCATTGCCCGAGAAAACATCCGGGCTATCCGCAAGGACGTGCTGTCCAAGTGCTACGGCGGTGACATCACCCGTAAGCGCAAGCTGCTGGAGAAGCAGAAAGAGGGCAAGAAGCGGATGAAGACCATTGGCCGGGTCGACGTGCCGCAGGAGGCATTCGTCGCGGCACTGTCCACCGACAGCGGGGGCGGCGCCGGAGACAAGGCCAAGAAGTAGTGGCCGTCCGGGCAGGCACAATCGCGGCGGGCGCGGTGGCGGTCGTGCTGCTGTCCAGCGGGTGCACCACGGTGGTCGCCGGGACCGTCCGGCCCGCAGCGGGATTGGCGCCCACCCCGGTGAGTGGGATGGCGGTCCGGCAGGTGTTGCTCGACGATTCCGAGCTGTCGAAGCTGACCGGCCAGCCCTTCCGCAGTGACCCCTCCCTGCCGCCGCGGTTCGGCGGTCTCGATGAACTGCCCGACGCGTGGGAGTCCGCGGCGCCGGAAGACTGCGTCGGCGCAGCGGTGGGCGGTCAGCGCAGCGTGTACAGCTCCGCCCAGGTACGCGACGTCGCCCATGAGTTCTGGGACAGCTCGAGCGATGGCGACTCGCCGCTGACCGGGGTGGGTGAGGCGGTGATCGCACTGGACAATGCCGCAGACGCCGGCGCGCTCTTCGAGAAGTTCGCCCAGCAGTGGGGCAGCTGCGACGGCGTGGTGGTGACCCGCGACAGTGGGGGTGACAGCGAGGCCAGCGGCGAGATCACCGAGGTCTCCAACCAGGATGCGGTGCTGGTGGCCACTGTGCGCACCACGGTGGACGGCGAAGCGGGACTGCGGGTCTCGCGGGCGCTCGCGGCGCGGGTGAACTGTGTCGTCGATGTCGACGTGTTCTGGTTCGTCGATGAGGAGGACCACTCCGGTGCTCCGCCGGCCGGCGACACCACAGCCGCCGACCTGGCTCGTGCGATGCTGGACAAGGTCCGCAACCTCAGCGGCTGACCGCCCGGGCCGAGCGCTACATCGGCGCGTTCGCGGGCTGGAAGCCCCCGGTGGAGTCGGCCTCCTCCTCGGCGCGGATCACGTGGACGACCGCGTTGATCAGCGCCAGGTGCGTGAACGCCTGCGGGAAGTTGCCCAGGTGCCGGCCGGTGCGGGGCTCGATCTCCTCGGCGTAGAGGTGCAGCGGGCTGGCGAACGACAGCAGCCGCTCACACAGATGCTTGGCCCGGCTGACCTCGCCGATCTCCACCAATGCCGAGACCAGCCAGAACGAGCAGATGGTGAAGGTGCCCTCGGCGCCGGACAGCCCGTCGTCGGTCTCCTCGGTGCGATAGCGCAGCACCAGGCCGTCCTCGGTGAGCTCTTCGGCGATCGCCATGACGGTGGCGCGGACCCGCGGGTCGTCGGCCGGCAGGAATCGGGTGAGCACCACCAGCAGCAACGATGCGTCCAGCGCCGGGTTGCCGTAGGTCTGGGTCAGCACGCCGCGGGAATCGACCCCGTTGGCCAGCACGTCCGCCTTGATCTCCTCGGCGATCGCGCGCCACTGCTTGGCGTAGGAGACCGCGCCCTGTAGCTCGGCCAGCTTCGATCCGCGGTCGAGCGCCACCCAGCACATCACCTTCGATGAGGTGAAGTGCTGCGGTTCGCCGCGCACTTCCCAGATGCCCCGGTCGGGTTCGCGCCAGTGTTTGATCGCCTCTTCCACCTGGCGTTTCAGTACCGGCCACAGGGTTTCCGGGATTTGCTCGCGGGATTTGGCGTGCAGGTAGACCGAATCGAGCATGGTGCCCCAGATGTCGTGCTGCTGCTGGTTGTAGGCACCATTGCCGATCCGTACCGGACGGGCGTTGTCGTAGCCGGACAGGTGGTCCAGCTCCTGCTCGACCAGTTCGTGCTCCCCGCCGACGCCGTACATCACCTGCAACGGGTGTTGCTGCCCGTTGTTGACGCCGGACACGTCGGCGATGAACGAGAAGAAGTCGTCGGCCTCGCGGTCCAGCCCCAGCGTGTACAGGCCCCACAGGGTGAACGCCGAGTCACGTACCCAGCTGTATCGGTAGTCCCAATTCCGTTCGCCCTGAGGTGTTTCCGGCAGCGACGTGGTGGGCGCGGCCAATAGGGCTCCGGTCGGTGAATAGGTCAGGCCCTTCAGCGTCAGCGCGCTGCGCTGCAGATAGGAGCGCCACGGATGGTCGGGGAAGTTTCCGATGTTGATCCATTGCCGCCAGCACTCGGTGGTGTTCCACATCTTGTCGGCGGCTTCGGCATAGCTTTGCGGCGCAGGGTGTTTCGACCAGCTCAAGGCCACGAAGACGTCATCGCCCTCGGTCAGTCGGGTGCGGGCCCGGGCCTCGCGGCCCTCCAGCCCCAACCGCAGGTTCGTGGTCAATCGCAGCGTCGGGTGGGCGTCCGGGTTCTGCCGGGCCCGCGCGATCGCCTCGCCATAGGCGTTGGCCGAGTATTCCCAGGTGGCGCTGGTGCGGTGATAGTCGAAGGCCGGCTCGCAGCTCATGGTCAGCTCGACGGTGCCACTGACGCAACGCACCGTGCGCAGCAGGATGTGTTCGGCGTCCCAGTCGGTGGGTGTGCGCCGGTGGGTCTGGGACCGAGCTTCGATGTCGTGCCATTTACCCATCACCAGCGCGTCCCGCACGATCAGCCAGCCGGTGTGGGTCTGCCAGGTGGTTTCCATGATCGGACTGCCGGGCAGGTAGCGCCGTGCCGCGGGCACCGAGACCCCGTACGGCCCGAGCCGAAAGTGTCCGGCGCTGCGGTCCAGGATGGCGCCGAAGACGCTGGGGGAATCGGGGCGCGGCAGGCACATCCACTCCACCGATCCTGCCGCCGAGATCAGGCAGGTGTTCTCGCAGTCCGACAGGAATGCGTAGTCGGCGATCGGCGGAAACGGGTTGCGGACCTGACTCGGTGTCGCCGCATAGGGCACCGGGGCGGTCGCTGACAGAGGAGGCGTCGGAGCGGCGGTGTTGGAGCCACCGACGGGGGCGATGATCTCCGGGGCGGTCTTGGCGGGTGCATCGCCCGGCGGGGTGTGCAGATCCATTCCGCCATCATCTCTGGCCTCATGCCGCGCGTCTACCCGGATCGGCCGATCGTGGCTTCGACTGCGGCCCGCCAAGATAACAGCGGTGACCGGCTTCGCCGTGCTGCGCCGCGTTTGCGATCGTCGCGCTGGGACGATGGCGGCGACCCGCTTCGCCCGGCTCCGCCGCGCTTGCGATCGCCGCTACAGTAGGCAGGGTGGTGGGCTTCCTGAGCTGGTGGGACGGTGTTGAGCTGTGGCTGTCCGGCCTCGGCTTCGTGGTGCAGACCGCGGTGGTGATGCCCGTGGTGTTGTTGCTGGCCTACGGTCTGGCCTCAGTACTGGACGCGGCTTTAGGGGAGGGAATCCGGGTGCAGGAGCGTGTGCGGCACGGTCGCGACGGTGGGGCCCGCTGATGCCGCGTTCGCAGGTCACGTTGGTGCTGGTCGGCCTGATTGTGCTGGTGATCGTCAGTTGGCTGCTGACGCGCTGAGCCCTTCGGACGCGCTGAACCGGGCCGGGCGCTGCCCGCACCGCGCTCTGTTATGCTTCCCCGCATGTTCGCAGCGACCGGTGACCGGCGGCGCCAGTTTTTGGCGTTCCCGAAGCTCGCCGTGATCACTTCCGCTGTGGCCGACCTGCACTGTTGTCGCTGATACCGCACCCGTCGGCGTACCGGTGTCGTCCTTGTTGACGCACGATCTTTAGAAATCGAACGCCTTTCGCGATCCGACGGACAAGCATTCTTGCCGACGTCTATACGGATTCGCCCGGAAAGGTCATCAATGCCCAACACCATCGCGCGCAACATCGCGCTGGCACTGGCCGCCGCCATGGCAGTCACCACGCTCGCAGGATGCGGCGGCGGACCCAGCGATGTCGTTGGAGGCGGTGAGCGCTCCGACGCGCACACCACCCTGACGCTGGTGGCCTACGCGGTTCCCGAACCCGGTTGGAGCAAGGTGATCCCGGCCTTCTACAACACCGAGGAGGGCGCCGATGTCCAGATCGTCACTTCCTATGGCGCATCGGGCGACCAGTCCCGCGGGGTCGCCAGCGGCAAACCCGCCGACATCGTGAACTTTTCGGTAGAACCCGACGTCACCCGCCTGGTCAAGGCGGGCAAGGTCGCAGAGGACTGGAACGCCGATGTCACCAGGGGAATCCCGTTCGGTTCGGTGGTGACCTTGGTGGTCCGGCAGGGCAATCCCAAGCACATCACCGGCTGGGACGACCTGTTGCGGCCCGGGGTCGAGGTGATCAGCCCCAGCCCGCTGAGCTCTGGCTCGGCCAAGTGGAATCTGCTGGCCCCGTACGCCGTCAAGAGCGAGGGTGGCAAGAATCCGCAGGCCGGCCTGGACTTCATCGAGAAGCTCGTCAGTGACCATTTCAAGCTGCGCCCGGGCTCCGGTCGCGAGGCCACCGACGTGTTCCTGCAGGGCAGTGGCGACGTGCTGATCAGCTATGAGAACGAGGCGATCGCAGTCGAGCGCAAGGGAAAGCCGGTGGAGCACGTCAACCCGTCGCAGACCTTCAAGATCGAAAACCCGTTGGCGGTGGTGACCTCCAGTCGGCACCTTGACACCGTCACCGCGTTCAAGAACTTCCAGTACACGGCGGCGGCGCAACGCCTCTGGGCCGAAGCCGGCTTCCGCCCGGCCGACCCGAGCATCGCCGACGAATTCCGCCACGCGTTCCCGGATCCCGACAAGCTGTGGACGATCGCCGACCTCGGCGGGTGGGACGTCGTCGACAGCTCCCTCTTCGACAAGTCGAACGGCGCCATCACCAAGATCTATACCCGGGTCACCGGATGAGCGCGACAGTGGTCGCCGAGGCGACTCGGCCCGGCGAGGGCGGCACTCATTCGAGATTCCGCCGCGAAGGGGTGTCGCTGCGCGTCGGTGCTGCCACGGTGTGGCTGTCGCTGATTGTGCTGGCGCCGCTGGCCGCGATCGCCTGGCAGGCCGGCGGCGGCGGATGGCGTGCGTTCCAGTTGGCGGTCAGCTCGCACGCCGCACTGCAGTCGTTTCGGGTGACGCTGACGATCGCGGCCGGCGTCACCGTGCTCAACCTGGTTTTCGGCCTGTTGATCGCGTGGGTCCTGGTGCGCGACGACTTCATCGGCAAGCGCTTCATCGATGTGATCATCGACCTGCCGTTCGCGCTGCCCACCATCGTCGCGAGCCTGGTGATGCTGGCGCTCTACGGTCCCGCCAGCCCGGTGCACGTGCATCTGCAGCACACCGCCTGGGGCGTCGGTCTGGCGCTGGCGTTCGTCACGCTGCCCTTCGTGGTGCGGTCCGTGCAGCCCGTGCTGCTGGAGATCGACCGGGAGGTCGAGGAAGCTGCCGCGTCGTTGGGCGCCTCCGGGCTGACCATCTTCCGCGTGGTGGTGCTGCCGGCCCTGACCCCGGCGCTGTTGACGGGGGCGGGGCTGGCGTTCTCCCGAGCGATCGGTGAGTTCGGTTCGGTGGTGTTGATCGGTGGCGCGGTGCCCGGCAAGACCGAGGTGTCCTCGCAGTGGATCCGCACGCTGATCGAGAACGACGATCGCACCGGCGCGGCGGCGATCTCGTTGGTGCTGCTCGCGATTTCTTTCCTGGTGCTGCTCGCGTTGCGGGTGCTGGGGTCGCGAGTGAGCAAGCGGCAGGAGAGGTCCTGACATGACGTCGTCACGCAAGATCCGCTATCTGTTCCGCTTCCTGGCGGTGGCCTACATCGGGCTGCTGCTGATCGTCCCGGTGTCGCTGATTCTGTGGCGCAGCTTCGAACCCGGCTTGGGACAGTTCTACGACTACATCTCCACGCCGGCGGCCATCTCGGCGCTGCAACTGTCGGTGCTGGTGGTGGCGATCGTGGTTCCGCTGAACGTCATCTTCGGTATTCCGACAGCATTAGTACTGGCGCGCAATAAGTTCCGAGGCAAGGGCGTGCTCCAGGCGGTCATCGACCTGCCGTTCGCGGTCTCGCCGGTGATTGTCGGTGTGGCGCTGGTCGTGCTGTGGGGATCTGCGGGATTGCTGGGCTTCGTTGAGAACGACTGGGGCCTCAAGATCATCTTCGGCCTTCCCGGCATCGTGCTGGCCAGCATCTTCGTCACGCTGCCGTTCGTGATCCGAGAAGTCGAACCGGTGCTGCATGAACTGGGCACCGATATGGAGGAAGCGTCGGCCACGCTGGGTTCGAGCTGGTGGCAGACGTTCTGGCGGATCACGCTGCCCTCGATCCGCTGGGGGCTGACCTACGGGATCGTGCTGACGGTGGCGCGCACCCTCGGCGAGTACGGTGCGGTGCTGATCGTGTCGTCGAACCTGCCCGGTAAGTCGCAGACCCTGACATTGCTGGTGTCCGACCGTTACAACCGCGGCGCCGAATACGGCGCCTACGCCTTGTCCACGCTGCTGATGACAGTGTCGGTGTTGGTTTTGATCGTCCAGGTGGTGCTCGACGTGCGGGCCGGAAAGGGAAACAAATGAGCAACGCAATCACGGTGCGCGGGGCGAACAAGCGCTACGGCGACTTCGTCGCATTGGACAACGTCGACTTCGCGGTCCCGTCCGGCTCGCTCACGGCGCTGCTCGGCCCCAGCGGCTCGGGCAAGTCGACCCTGTTGCGGGCCATCGCCGGCCTGGATCACCCGGACAGCGGAACAGTCACCATCAATGGAGTCGATGTCACCGGTGTGCCGCCGCAGCGGCGCGGGATCGGATTCGTCTTCCAGCACTACGCGGCGTTCAAGCACATGACGGTGCGCGACAACGTGGCGTTCGGGCTCAAGATCCGCAAGCGGCCCAAGTCTGAAATCAAAGAAAAGGTCGACAACCTGCTGGAAGTGGTGGGGCTCAGCGGTTTTCAGACCCGCTACCCCAACCAGCTGTCCGGTGGCCAGCGCCAGCGGATGGCCCTGGCACGGGCGCTGGCGGTGGACCCGCAGGTGCTGCTGCTCGACGAACCGTTCGGGGCACTGGATGCCAAGGTTCGCGAAGACCTGCGGGCCTGGCTGCGCCGGCTGCACGACGAGGTGCACGTCACCACGGTGCTGGTCACACACGATCAGGCCGAGGCGCTGGACGTCGCGGACCGCATCGCCGTGCTGAATCAGGGGCGTATCGAGCAGCTCGGCACCCCGACCGAGGTTTACGACGCTCCGGCGAACGCGTTCGTCATGTCGTTCTTGGGCGCGGTGTCCTCGCTCAACGGAGCGTTGGTTCGTCCGCACGACATCCGGGTCGGTCGCACCCCCGACATGGCGGTGTCCGCGGCAGCGGTCGACGGCACCAACGGGGTCGGGGTGCTGCGCGCCGTCGTCGACCGGGTGGTGGCTCTGGGCTTCGAGGTGCGGGTCGAGCTCACCAACGCCGCCACGCAGGTGCCGTTCACCGCGCAGATCACCCGCGGGGACGCCGAAGCGCTCGCGCTGGCCGAGGGGGACACCGTCTACGTGCGGGCCACCCGGGTGCCGCCGTTGACCGATGTGGCGGCAGACGCACCGGTGTCGGCCTAACAGCTCGGTAGGCCTTCCCCGCGCCGGACCGCGCGGGGAAGGCCTAGTAGACGTCCCGCAGATAGCGGTGAGTCTTGATGAGCTGGTTGACATACGCGTGCGCCGCAGCGGTGTCCATGTTGCCGGCGGTGGCCACGATGGCATGCAGCGCGGCGTCGACGTCCTTGGCCATGCGTTCGGCATCGCCGCACACGTAGAGCAGCGCGCCCTCCTCCAACCAGCTGAAGAGCTCGGTCGAGTTCTCCCACATGCGTTGCTGGACATACCGGTTCGGTGCGTCGGCGGCGCCGTCGCGGGAGAACGCAAGGTCGAGCCTGGACAGCACCCCTGACCGGAGATGGTCCTCGAACTCGGCTTGGTAGAGGAAGTCGCCGGCCCGGCGCCGATTCCCGAAGAACAGCCACGAACGTCCCTTCGCCCCGACGGCGCGGCGTTCTTGCAGGAATGCTCGAAACGGCGCCACTCCGGTCCCAGGCCCGATCATGATGACCGGGACATCGGGCCCGGGCAGTCGGAACGAATGAGTGGGCCGCAGATGTATTCGCACCGTTTCGGCGCGATCGGCCAGAAACGTGGTGGCCACGCCGCCATAGTGGCGGTCCGCGAGGGCATAACGGACGGTCGCGACGGTCAGGTGCACGTGGTCGGGGCTGACCAGCGGGCTAGACGCGATCGAGTAGTCGCGGTACTGAAGCGGGCGCAAGGTGTCGATCACCTCGTCCGCAGTCAGCGTACCCAGTCTGATCAGGTCGAGAACGTCCCGGCCGTAGAGCCAAGAGTCCTGTGTCGCAGCGGCATTCTCGCCGAGGGCGGCCGCGGCATGCTCATCGCGGCTGCGTGCCGCCGCCAGCTCCCGCAGTGCCCGCGACGGCGTCCGTATCTCGAGGTGGTGTGTGAGCAGCGTTCCGAGCGGTTCGTCGTGGCCGGGAACCGTGTGTTCGGGCCCCAGGCCGAACTCGGCCAGGATGGCGTCGACCAGGGCGGGATCGTTCACTGGGTGCACGGCCAGGGAATCGCCTGCGGCATAAGCGATGCCAGAGCCGCTGAGGTCCAGTTCGAAGTGGCGGACCTCCTTGTCGGATCCAGGCGCCGTGAGCAGCCGGTTGACCACGACGCGGGCTTCGAAGGGGTGATCCCGGTCGGGGTTGGCCGGTGCGGTCTCCTCGGGCGGTTGTGCTGCGCGGCCGGACACGACGGCGCCGGCAGTGGCCGTGGTGTGCTCTGCTGCCAGGAGCTTGACGACGTCCGTCGTCCACGCCGCGGCCGGCTTGGCGTAGGAGCCGTCGATCTCGACCCGTTCGGCCAACCGGGTGGCGCCCAACTGTTCCAGACGTGCATCGAGCAGTCGACCAGCGTTGCAGAACAGGTCGTAGCCGGTGTCACCGAGGGCGAGCACCGCGAAACTCAGGTGTTCCAGACGGTCGGCGGCTTCGGCGCTCAGTGCCTCCCAGAACAGCGTGGCGTTGTCGGGAAACTCGCCGTCGCCCCAGGTCGAGGTGACGACGATGAGGTGGGTGGCCGACTGCAGGTCGGCGATGTCCACTTGGTTGAGTTCAACGGCCTCCGCGCTGAGACCGGTGGTCTCTTCGAAGGCCTCGGCGAACGACATGGCGGCGTCCTCGGCGTTGCCCATGTCGCTGCCGTAGCCGACGAGCATCGAGAAGTCGGGGCGGGAGCTCACAGTTGTGGCCCGCCCGAACTCGACACAGTGCTGGTGGGGACCCGACGGGAAGCTGTCCTCGGTTGAAGTGCTGACATGGCGGGCCCCCGTACTGGCAGGCCGAAGCCGACCATCGCGTCCAGGATGGCCTGGCTACGCCGGAAGCTGATGGCCTCGTCCTGCTCGGTGTGGCGTGGCAACTGGGCGGCCGCCACCACCACAGTCGAACCCAGGAGTTGCCACATCGATGAGATCGAGATCGCCCCCTCGCACACCGAGTGGAGCCAGACGAACAGCGGCGCCAGGGTCCGGTGGCAGCGGTGTGCCGCCCAGGTGGTCAGGGCCGACTCGCTCGGCAGCACCACGACCGCTTCGGCCTGGCAGCGCTCGCCCTTCTGCTGGATCCAGGGATCGTCGGGCAGCACCCGCACGGTCGGATCGACAACGGCCACCCAGTCGATGTCGTTGTCCCGGTCGAAGTGCACCCACAGGTTCTCCAGGCCCGCGTCCCACGCGCGTCCCTCGAGAAGGACCAGTGGAAGGAGCCGACCCAGCACTTCGTGGATCAAGCGCGCAGCCAACACGTTTCCGGCCGCGCGGCGATCGGTCATGGCGGCGGTCTCGTCGAAGCGGACCCGCAGGCGGTCGATGGTGAAAACCGAATCCAACGGGAACCATCGGCGTTTGTTGACGTCGGCGAGAACCGCGACACCGTAGGTTCGCGGGCAATGCGGATGGATCTGGCGAAGCCTGGTACATGATTCGTGCAGCGCGAACCGCCGACGGATTACCATTCTCGCGATAAGGGGATCCTCGCCCGTGGACGTCACCCAAGCTCCTTACGTAGGTTAGGCTAACCATACTAAGGGCGAAGGGTGGCGATGAGTGCTGTGACGGGTTTCACTGCGGAACGGTTGTTGGTAGTCCGCCGTGCGTCAGGCGGCAGCCTGGGCGGTCAGGACGCCTTCGACGCGGTCCAGCACGGTCGCTGCCACCAGGCGATGCGCGCCGAGCGGCTCGGCCATCGGGATCCCAGCCTGCGCGGCGTAGGTGGCCAACCGGTCGGTGATCCTGCCGTGGGCCAGGAACCACGGGGCGATCATCAGCTTCGTCGCGCCGCGGGCTCGCAAGCGTTCCGCGGCTTCGGGTACCGATGGCTGGGGTCCGTCAGTGGCGAAGGCGACTTCTACTCCGGCCCAACGTGTTCCGCGATACAGCGGGGCTGCGATCGTAGCGGTCTGAGCGTTGGCCGCCGCGTGCGAGGAGCCCACCGCGACCACCACCACACCCAGCTCAGGGTCGAACCGAGAGGCACCGGCGCTCGACAGGCGTTCACCGAGAACCTGCACCAGACGGCTGTCCTCACCCAGCGTCGGAGCCACTCGTACGCCGACGCCGGACTCCGCGATCATCGCCGGAATATCGACGCGGGCGTGGTACGCGCTGGCCAACAGCAGTGGGACGACGACGGTGTCGTCGCCTGCACTGCCGGTGGTCTCGCGCAGCACGTCGCGCAGGTTCGGGGTGCTGTGTTCACAGAACGCCACGCGTACGGCGTATTCGGGCGCCAGCCGGCGCAGATGGCCGGCGATCGCACAGGTGTTGGCAGCCGAGCGCGGATCCCGGCTGCCGTGTGCGGTCAGCACCAGCGTGGTGGTCACGAGGCGTGAAGCCCGCATTCGGTCTTGGTCAGACCCGCCCAGCGCCCGCTGCGCGGGTCGGCACCCTCCGCCGGCTTGATGGTGCACGGTGCGCAGCCGATCGACGGGTAGCCCTCATCGATCAGCGGGTTGACCAGCACGTTGTTCGCGACGATGTAGGCGTCGAACTCCTCGTCGGACCAGGCGGCGATGGGGTTGATCTTCACCAGACCGAACTGCTCGTCGAAACTGACCAGCGGCGCGTTGGCACGCGTCGGCGCTTCCACCCGGCGCAACCCGGTGACCCACGCCGAGTAGTCGCGCAGCGTGCGGGACAGCGGCTCGACCTTGCGCAGCCGGCAGCACAGCGCCGGATTGGACCCGAACAGGTCTTTGCCGTGGGCCGCGTCCTGCTCGGCCACGGTCTGCTGTGGGGTGACGTTGACCAACGCGATGTCGTACATCGCCTCCACCGCGTCGCGGGTGCCGATGGTCTCGGCGAAGTGGTAGCCGGTGTCGAGGAACAGCACCGGAACGCCCGCGCGGACCTTGGCCGCCAGATCCACCAGCACCGCGTCGGCCATGTTGGAGGCCACCACGTAGTTGCAGGAGGAGGCGGGTCCTCCTGAAGCGTCGAGCCCGTTCACCCCGCCGAAGTTCGCATCCGTCCACTCCAGCAGCTCGGTGGCGCTGGCGCCGTCGAGCTCGGCCGCGCCCTTGGCGGCCAGCTCACGCAACTCCGCTTCGCTGTGGGGTCTCATCGCAGATCGTCTTCTTCGGCACGCACCGCCCACTGGGCGAAACGCTCACCGGCGCTGCGCTGCTTGATGAAGTTGCGCACCACTCGCTCGATGTAGTCGCCGAGCTCGTCGCTGTAGACCTTGTGCTGGCGCAGCTTGCGGCCGAACCCACTGTCGGCGCCCAGGCTGCCGCCGAGGTGCACCTGGAATCCGGGGACCGAATTGCCGTTGCCGTCGTCGATCATCTGGCCCTTGAATCCGATGTCGGCCACCTGGATCCGGGCACACGAGTTCGGGCACCCGTTGATGTTGACCGTGACCGGCACGTCCAGCACCGCGTTGAGGTCATCGAGGCGTTGCTCGAGCTCCGGAACCAGGCTCTGGGCCCGCACCCGGGTCTCGACGAACGACAGCTTGCAGAACTCCAGTCCGGTGCAGGCCATCAGGTTGCGCCGCCACGGCGACGGGTTGGACGGCAGGCCGAGCGCATCCAGTTCGGCCACCAGCCCGTCGACCTTGTCGTCGGGAACGTCGAGGATGACCAGCTTCTGGTACGGCGTGAACCGGGCCCGGTCCGAACCGACCTGCTCCATCAGTTCAGCGACCTTGAGCAGCGTGGCGCCGTTCACCCGGCCGGAGATCGGGGCCACCCCGATCGCGTTGCGGCCGTTGCGGGTCTTCTGCACCCCGACGTGGTCGACGGTCGCGGTGTGCTGCTCCGGTGCCGGCCCGTCGATCAGCGGGCGCTTGAGGTACTCGGTTTCGAGAACTTGGCGGAACTTTTCGACGCCCCAGTCCTTGACCAGGAACTTCAGCCGGGCCTTGGAACGCAGCCGGCGGTAGCCGTAGTCGCGGAACAGGCTTGTGACGGCCTCCCAGACGTCGGGCACCTCGTCCAGCGGCACCCACGCGCCGAGCCGCTGGGCCAGCATCGGGTTGGTGGACAGGCCGCCGCCGACCCACAGGTCCAAGCCGGGGCCGTGCTCGGGGTGGTTGACGCCGATGAAGGAGATGTCGTTGATCTCGTGGGCGACGTCCGGCAGACCGGAGACCGCGGTCTTGAACTTGCGCGGCAGGTTGGCGAATTCCGGGTTGCCGATGTACCGGCGGACGATCTCGTCGAGGGCGGGGGACGGGTCGAGGACCTCGTCGAGCGATTCCCCGGCCAGCGGGGACCCGAGCAGACCACGCGGGCAGTCACCGCAGGCCTCGATGGTCTGCAGCCCGACCGCATCCAGTCGGTCCCAGATCTCGGGGACCTTCTCGATCTCGATCCAGTGGTATTGCAGGTTGTTGCGGTCGGAGATGTCGGCGGTGCCGCGGGCGTAGTCGACCGAGATCTCGCCAAGGGTCCGCATCGCGGCGGCAGACAGTGCCTTGCCGTCGCAGCGCACCCGCATCATGAAGTACTTGGCCTCCAGCAGGTCGGCGTTCTCGTCGCCGGTGAAGGTGCCGTCGTAGCCCTGCTCGCGCTGGGTGTAGAGGCCCATCCAGCGGAAGCGCCCGCGCAGGTCGTCCTTGGTGATGGAGTCGAACCCCTGCTTGGAGTACACATCGACGATCCGGGCCTGCACGTTCAGCGCCGGGTCTTCCTGCTTGAACTGCTCGTTGGGGTTGACCGGTTCGGTCTCGCCGAGCGCCCACTGGGCCTCGCTGCGCTTGGCCCTGCTCGGGGGAGCAGTCGGAGTGGCGGTCATGGATTCTCCTTCAAAGAGGAGCCGGCGGGATTGAGCGCGGTGCACCGGCAACTGTCTCCGGCGGCGCAGATCCGGCGGCCAGCTGGAAAATACAGGTGGGCGGTTCTACGACATCAAGGCAGACAGCGACAGCTGCAAACACGCTTGAAATCGATATGCCGCCGAGCCACCAAGGCAACCCCGGACGAGGTGCAGTAGGCGGCGGTCACAACGGCGATTATGCCATGGATGCCGAAAATCTTCCTTACCGGCGCAAAGTTGTGATCAGCGTGAGCAAAACTCATCTGGGGCTCGACGCTGCGGCGGTCGGGCCGGGGGAGCGGATCGGAACGGCTCGGGGCTATGCGCCTCGGTACCGGGCCACCGCAGACGGACAGCCGATCGGAAGGCGGGTGGGACAGGTGAGTGTCGACTTCGGATGGGAACCGGTGTGGGAACCACTGCCGGTGGCCGAGCCGCCACCGCGCACGAGCGGCCGTGCCCAGCTGCGCCGCTGGCTGGCAGTGGCGACGTTGACGGCCACGGTCGGTTGCGGCGGATGGCTGGCGGTCCAGCATTACCAAACCCACCTCGCCGGTGAGCAGGCTCTTGCGGCCGCCGAGGCATATGTGTTGCGGCTGAGCAACATCGACGCCGACAACATCGATCGTAATTTTGCCGACATCACCGACGGATCGACCGGCGAGTTCCGGACCATGCACACCCGTTCCAGCGTGACGCTGCGTCAGCAACTGATCGACAGCAAGGCGACGGCGCGCGGGAACGTCGCCGAGGCGGTGCTGAAGTCCGCCGACCGGAATCACGCCGTGGTGGTGCTTCTGGTCGACCAGGCTGTGCGTAACGCCGACAACCCCGAACCCGTGCTCGATCACAGCCGGATCCGAATGACCATGGACAAGGTCGACGGTCGCTGGCTGGCCAGCAAGGTGGAGTTGGTATGAGGAAGTTCACAGCGCTTACGGCGGGTGTGCTGCTGGTCGGCGCCGCCGAATTGTCCGGCTCGGCCAGCGCCGACCCGATCGACTGGGAAGCGATCGCCCGCTGCGAATCCGGCGGGAACTGGACAGCCGATACCGGCGACGGTGGCTACGGCGGGTTGCAGATCAGCGTCGCGGATTGGGGCGACAACGGCGGCGTGGGACTGCCCTCGCAGGCGTCGGCACAACAGCAGATCGCCGTCGCCAAGCGCATCATGGCCAACCGCGGCCCTGGGGCATGGGCGGGATGCGTGTCGCGTGGCGACGCCGCCGGTACTGCGCCGGTCGGGTCACTGACCCACTACGTGTCCACGCTGGACGCGGACACGCCGGCGATCGGCGGGCCATCGGACTGAGGGGTTGACGCCACGGCGCCGCCCGCGGCGCCGTGGGATGATCGGGCCCCATGACATCCACCCCGCCTGCCGTAGCGCTGCCCGGCGTGGCGCCGGACCGGCGCGGCCACGACGGCCCGTTCGGCGTGTATGTGCACGTGCCGTTCTGTTTCACCCGGTGCGGCTACTGCGACTTCAACACCTACACCCCGGCGGAGCTCGGCGGCGCCAACCCCGACGCCTGGGTGGCTGCGCTGGGGAAGGAACTGGAACTGGCGGCAGCCCGGCTGGGCGGCCAGCCGGCCGACACGGTTTTCGTCGGGGGCGGCACACCGTCGCTGCTGGGCGGGGCGCGGCTGGCGCGCGTGCTCGACCATGTTCGCGAGCACTTCAGACTGGCCGACGACGCCGAGGTCACCACCGAGGCGAACCCGGAGTCGACGTCGCCGGAGTTCTTCAAATCGATCCGTGCCGCGGGGTACACCCGGGTCTCGCTGGGCATGCAGTCGGTGTCGCCGCGTGTGCTGGCCACCCTGGACCGCATCCATTCGCCGGGCCGGCCGGTGGCGGCCGCCCGCGAGGCGCGCGCCGCCGGCTTCGAGCACCTCAATATCGACCTGATCTACGGCACCCCCGGCGAGACCGATGACGATCTGCTGCGGTCGGTGGACGCTGCGCTGGAGGCGGGCGTGGATCACGTCTCGGCCTACAGCCTGATCGTGGAGGACGGCACCGCACTGGCCCGTCGGGTCCGGCGCGGGGAACTGCCCGCTCCCGAGGGTGATGTGGCGGCACATCGCTACGAGCTGGTCGACGGCCGGCTGCGAGCGGCCGGGATGGACTGGTACGAGGTGTCCAACTGGAGCCGGCCCGGCGCAGCCTGCCGGCACAACCTGGGCTACTGGGCCGGCGGCCGTTGGTGGGGCGCCGGACCGGGCGCACACAGCTACGACGGCGCCCTGCGCTGGTGGAACGTCAAGCACCCCAGCACTTACGCGCAATTGTTGGGGGACAACGCCCTGCCGGTGGCCGGCTTCGAAGAACTCTCCGTCGCCGACCGGCACACCGAGGACGTGATGCTGCGACTGCGGATGCGCGACGGGCTGGCGCTGGCGGTTCTGGATGCCGAGGAGCGCGAGCGCGCCGCAACCGCGATAGCCGACGGCCTGCTGTACATCGACGGTGAGCGACTGGTGCTGACCGATCGCGGCCGGCTGTTGGCCGACGCGGTGGTGCGTTCGCTGCTGGCAGGTTAGCCGCTGAACCAGCCGCGGCCGCCGTCCCAGCTGCCGCAGATGCCGTTGAAGCAGCCGTGGCCGAAACCACCCTGGCCGGGGACAAAGCCGCCACAGCCCTGCCAACCGGCGTCATGGCCACAGCCACCGCCTCCGCCGTTGCCGTCCGGGCCGCCGGAACCGTGCGGTTGGGCGACCGCGGTCTGGCCGGGCGTGCCCGCCGAGCCGGTCATCAGCATTACGCCTGTCGGGGCTGCGGCGATTGCCGCGGCGGCTGTCGCTACGAACATCGATCCCACGAGTTTGCGAATACTTAGCATGACTCCATAGTCCGCGCGGATGTCGGCGTTGCCAACCTTTGTGTGAGGACTGATACCGAATCGTGAACGCCTGTTACGCGTCACTGCAATCTCATCGCAGCGGCCGGCGCCACTCATCCGCTGGCCTGTCCGGCGACTAAGTGGGAAACCGCAGATACGGTTTAGGCGGTACTTCGACATGTGGGTGTTGTACACCGGAAATGCGTTACCAACATATTCACAGCAATCTTGTCTTGGCGTTGCCAGGTCCGCCTCGCGGGGCGCGGAATGGCGGTTGCAGGAGCGTTAATTGCAGTGCTAAACAACACGTTTTGTATAGCCGCGACGCGTAGCGTCAGCCTGGTATGTAGCGGGAGTCGGGTACAGACAGCAATATCGTAATCCGTTACTTGTAGGAGATCGTATATGCGGGTATGTTCGCGGGATAGATCCGCAAACGAGGACCAGCGCATGGCGTAGCCGGGGCAGATGGAGGACCGACGGGATGGCAGTTCAACGGGCGCGAGGCGCCGCGGACCGGGCGCACGGAGCCGGCGGGCGAGTGCTGGAGATTCTCGGTCGACAGGAGTGGATGGACCGGCCCAGCTACCGGCTGGAGAACGTATTGAGCTTTGCGTTCAATGCTTTCGGCGGGGCCAGGACCCGGGTGACCAATTTCTTGAACGGCGTGTGGCTGGGTCACCCGGTACATCCGCCGTTGGCATCGCTGACCACCGGTGCCATTGGAACAACCGTCGCCCTGGATGCGCTGAGTCTGCTGCCGAGCAAGTCCGCGACGGAAGTGCTTGACGCGTCGCGATTCGCCCAGCGCGCCCTGGGGCTGGGGATTGCGGCCAACTTCGCTTCCGCGGCCACCGGGGTGACCGACTGGCAGCACACCCACGACAAGGATCGGCGTATCGGGCTGGTGCACGGCGTGCTGAATCTCGTCGCCACGGGTCTGTACATCCAGTCCTGGCGGGACCGGCGCCGCGGCCGGCAGCTGCGCGGCATCGTGACCAGTGCGGTCGGCTATGGGATCACCTCGGCCAGCGGATTCCTGGGCGGCGCGCTGGTGTTCGGCTCGGGCATCGGGATGGACCAGTCCGGTGATCGGCTGCGCATCGACGACTGGACGCCGGTGCTTCCGGAGGCGGAGCTCCCGGCCGGCAAGAAGCCCAAGCGCATCGACGTCGACGGCGTCGCGGTGGTGCTGTGCCGCAACGGCGACAGCGTCTCGGCGTTCGCCGGACTGTGCCCGCACCTGGCCGCACCGATGGAAGACGGCTGGGTGGACCGCGGCCGGATCGTGTGCCCGTGGCACGGCTCGCAGTTCGACGTGGAAACCGGTGCGGTGCTGCGTGGACCGTCTGCCGCGCCGCTGCCCTGCTACCAGGCGCGGGTGCGTGACGGAATGGTCGAGCTGCGCGACGGCGCGGTGACCCCCCTTGGTGAGGGCCGGGTCAAATATCTCGCCTCGCAGACCCTGGCGTGCCCCGAACTCGCGGAACAGAAGGAGATCGCACAATGAGTGACGCCTACACCGTCTTGCGGGACCACCACAACGTGCTGCGCGGGTTGGGCGGCCGGTTGAAAGCCGCTCCCGTCGGCTCGGCCGAGCGGCAGCAGACCCTCGATACCTTGCTGCGCGAGTTCACCATCCATATGAAGATCGAGGACGACATCTACTATCCGGCGCTGGCGGCCGCGAGCAAGCTGATCGCGATCGCACACGCCGAGCATCGACAGATCTACGACCAGCTGGCGGTGGCATTGCGGACGCCGACCAGCTCACCTCGGTATGTGGACGAGTGGAATTCCTTCCTGACGGTCCTGGAGGCGCACGCCGACGAAGAGGAGCGCGACCTGGTGCCTCCGCCGGCGCCGGTCGACCTGACCGATGCGGAGCTGGAGGACCTGGGCAATCGGATGGCCGCGGAGATGGAGCGGCAGCGCAATTCCAAGTTCGAGCAGCTGCACGTGAAAGCGCGAGCGAGACTGCTGGCCCTGCTGCCCGGCTGAGGTCGCGCGCGGGTTCGCGGGGCGAGGCGCACGTCACTTGGTAGGTTAGGCTACATTTACTAATCGTGTCCGAGGTCGGTGTCGAAACAGTCTCCGAAGCTGCGTCGTCGGTGCCGTTGCCGCCGGGTATCGAGCCGGCCGATCTGGCTGCCGCGCTGGCCGCGGAACTGCCCGAACATGACGGTCAGGAGTACCTGCTCTACGAGCGCGGCGGAAGTTGGACCCTGGCCGCCGGGGTTCGCGCCGCCGTCGAGCTGGACAGCGACGAGCTGCGCACGGTCCGCGACGGGGTGGTGCGTCGCGAACACTGGCGGGGCCGACCGGCAGCAGTGCTCGGTGAGGCGGTGGACCGGTTGCTGCTCGAGGCGGCCGAGGTATTCGGCTGGGTGGCTTTCGAATTCGGAACCTACCGATTCGGACTGCAGGAGCGGTTGGCACCGGGAACCGCACTGGCGCGGGTGTTCTGGCCGCAGACCCGTATCGTCGTCACCGCCGAGAAAGTCGAGCTGTTCGGGCACAGTGACCGGGCGGTCGGGGTGCTGGAGCGCCTGTTGGCCGACGGAGTCCCCGCGCTGGCGGAGCCGTCGCCGATCGTGGTCGACGCGGACGGCGCCGGCTATCGCGATCGGGTGGCGACCGCGGTCGAGGAGATCCGTGCCGGCGGCTACCGCAAGGTGATCCTGTCGCGCTGCGTCGACGTGCCGTTCGCGCTGGACTTCCCGTCGACCTACCGGCTGGGCCGGCGGCACAACACCCCGGCTCGGTCATTCTTGTTGCGGTTGGGCGGGATTAGGGCGCTCGGGTACAGCCCGGAGCTGGTGGCCGAGGTGCGCGGCGACGGCGTGGTGGTCACCGAGCCGCTGGCCGGGACTCGTGCACGCACCGGTGATCCCGCGATCGACGCGGCGGTCCGAGCCGAGCTGGAATCCGATGCCAAGGAGATCGTGGAGCACGCGATCTCGGTTCGCACCTCGGTGGACGAGATCACCGCGATCGCCGAGCCCGGCACCACCGTCGTCGCCGATTTCATGACCGTCCGAGAGCGGGGGAGTGTCCAGCATCTGGGGTCGACGGTGCGCGGCCGGCTGGATCCCGCCCGGGATCGGATGGATGCCCTCGAGGCGCTGTTCCCCGCGGTCACGGCGTCGGGAATTCCCAAATCGGCCGGCATCGACGCCATCCTGCGGCTCGACGAGTGCCCGCGAGGGCTGTACTCCGGCGCGGTGGTGATGTTCTCGGCGGACGGCGGCCTCGATGCCGCGTTGACGCTGCGGGCGGCCTACGAAGGCGGCGGGCGCTGCTGGCTGCGGGCCGGAGCGGGTGTCATCGCCGAGTCACGGCCCGAGCGGGAATTCGAGGAGACCTGCGAGAAGCTGGCCACCCTGGCGCCGTATCTGATCGCCGAGCGCTGAATCCGCCGCCCCACTCCCGGAGTGAGATACCCTATAGGGTATAACAGGCGGCTCGGGGAGAGGACCTCACGTGCTTGATGACGAAGACAGCGTCAAGTCGGTATTGAACCGGTTGCGCCGTGCGCACGGCCAGCTCGCCGGGGTGATCGCGATGATCGAAGGCGGCCGCGACTGCAAGGACGTGGTCACCCAGCTTGCCGCGGTCTCGCGGGCGCTGGACCGAGCTGGCTTCAAGATCGTCGCCAGTGGACTTCGCGAATGCCTGTCCGGTGAATCCGCCAACGGTAAGGCGCCGCTCACCGAGGACGAGCTCGAGAAGCTGTTCCTCGCCCTGGCCTAGCGGCATCGTACGCGGCGTGGGTCACTGCAGCAGCGACTCGGTGAGCAGGCCGCTGACCATCGACTCGATGGTCGATTCGATCGACGAGGCCAGGGTGGCGGTCACTGATGCGACGGCCTGGGTGCGGAACCGCACCAGCATGCCGATCAGTTCGGCGATCTCGGTGTCGGCCGGCAGGGGCGCACCGGGCTGGATCCGGGTCAGGACGTGCTCGGCGCCGGCTCGCACCAACATCTGGCTGATCGCGTCGATGTGCGGCAATGACTGCTCGTAGAGGTCGATGAGCTTGTCGATGGCAATGCCGTAGCCGCGGACCTCGTTGAACGCATCGATCAGCTTGGGCCTGGTTATGGTGGCCACGGCGTCGGCCTCGTTGAGGCGGACCACCCCGAGCGCCACCAGTCGCCGCATCGCCGGCGGGTCGCCGATTCGCCGCTCGGCCTCCGCGCGCGGCATGGTCTCGGGCCGTTCGGTGGTCCAGCTACCGGCGATCGCGCTTTCCAATCCCAGGATGTCGCCGAGGTCCTTGCCCTGCTCCCAGGCGCCGATCATCTCTTTGACGTGCGCGATGGTGTAGCCGCGGTCGAGCATCGAGGTGATCAGCCGCAGCCGGGTCAGGTGAGTGTCGTTGTACAACGCGATCCGCCCGACCCGTCGCGGCGGCGGCAGCAGATCCCGGTCCCGGTACACCCGTACGTTGCGGGTGGTGGTGCCGCCCAATCGGGCCAGGTCGTCGATCCGGTATTCGCGCGATGCCGTGTTGCCGCCCGGATGGCGCACCACGATCTCGAAGAGCTGGGTCACCGCGGCCTCGATCACCTCGCGGGACTCGCGCCGCACTCGGCGGGGGACCCGCCGCAGATTGGCCAGCACCCCGGCGATGGAGTCGGGCTTGGCGGGACGATCCGGTCCGGTCATGCCACCGCGTGGTAGTCGGAGAGGCGGAAACTGCGCATCTGCCGAAGATACTGCGTTGCGAACCCCGGGTACATCGACGCGTTGAAACCGTCCTCGGTCAGATACCAGCTGCGACATCCCGACATCCAGGTCGTCTTACCCAGTCGCCGCTGAATCTGCTCGTTATGGCGCCGTTGTACATCGTCACGCACGTCCAGGTAGCGCAGGCGCCGCCCGCGGATCGCACCGATGGCACGCACCACATAGTCGATCTGGCCTTCGACGTAGACCAGCAGGGAGTTGTGGCCCGGCCCGGAGTTGGGGCCGGTCATGAAGAACAGGTTCGGGTAGCCGTGGGCCTGAATGCTCTTGAAGGCCTGGCCGCCGCCGCTCCAGTCCGCGGCCAGTGAGCGGCCGCCCAGCCCGGTGACCGGAAACGGCGGGCCGGTCAGGTGCACGTCGTAGCCGGTCGCGAACACAATGGCGTCCAGGTGGTGCTCCACGCCGTCGCTGGTGCGGATGCCCGACGGGCTGAGCGTGGCGATCGGCCAGGCGATCAGCTTGCAATTGTCACGCTGCAGCGCCGGGTAGTAGTCGCTGGAGATCAGCATGCGCTTGCAGCCGGGGGTGAAGTCCGGGGTGAGTTGGCGACGCAACCAGGGATCTTTGACCGTTGCGCGTAGGTGGGCTTTGCCCAGTTGGGCCACCAGGCCGGTGAGCGGAGTGTTCCACACCAGTGCGGTGGCGCTAGCCTCGTGCCCCCAGAACAGCGCCTGGCGGGCAAGCTGCTGGGCGGCAGGGACTTTGGCGAACAGATCCTGGACCGCGGCCGGCATGGCCATGTCCAGGCGGGGGATCACCCAGCCCGGAGTGCGCTGAAAGACCTTGACGAATCCAGCTTGTTCGACCAGCTCCGGGATGATCTGCACCGCACTGGCGCCGGTGCCGATGACCGCAACCCGCTTGCCGGTGAAGTCGTAGTCGTGATCCCAGCGTGCGCTGTGGATCTTGTGGCCGGTGTAGCTCTTCAGACCGCGCAGGGCCGGGAGGCTGGAATCCGGCAGCGGCCCGGATGCCAGCACCACGGTGCGGGCCCGAAACTTCGTGCGCCCGGCCGACACCGTCCACACGCCGTCGCCCTCATCGAAAGTCAGTCCGGTGACCTCGGTGCCGAACCGGATGTGGCGGCGCAGGTCGAACCGGTCGACCATGTCCTCGATGTGCGCACAGATCTCACTGGCCGAGGGGTAGGCCCTCGACCACGCGGGGTTGGTGACGAACGAGAAGGAATACAGCAGCGACGGAATATCGCACGCCGCACCGGGATAGCGGGTGTCGCGCCAGGTGCCGCCGACCCGGTCGCTGCGCTCCAGGATGACGATCTCGTCGGGTCCGGCGAGGCCGGCCTCCGCCAGCTTGATCGCCGCGCCGATCCCGGTGAACCCGGCGCCCACGATCAGCGTCTGGTAGATGTGCGCGCGCGCCATGTCAGGCCGCCGGTTCGTGGGTGAGCTCTTTGAACCAGCTCGGGATGGGCTTGAGCAGTCGTTTGGGGTACAAGCCGGAGAGCCACACCGCCGGGTTGGCCAGCAGGTGATAGGGGCTGTCCGGGTTGGCCATCCAGCCCGAGTAGCGCTTGATCACCTGGTAGGCCGGCACCCGCCGGGTGTGTTCGCCTCGTTCGCCGAACTGCGTAAAACGCATCAGCGCCGCGTAGAGCCGCTGGGGATCCAGTCCCATGCCGATGACCTCGTTGCGAATCCGGTTGAGCAGCGGGACCGAGATCAGCGCGCCGACGATCAGTGAGGGGGAGGCTACGGTGCCGACGAACTCGATGGCCAGCCTGCGGGCGTCGGCGTGGCCGATCAGCTCCAGCACCTCGAAATCAACGGCGATGTGCCGGGATTCGTCGTTGTTGATCTTCTCGAACACCTGATGACAGACCGGGTCATCGACCTCGTCGAGCAGAAACTTGAGCAGGGCGCCGTCAAGTGCCACTTCCAGCATCGGGATCACCGTGCCCAGCACCGACAGCGGCAGGTCGTCGGAGTAGTCGTCGAGCCATTGCATCGCCAACCGGATATTCACATTGGGCTCGGGCATCTCGCCGTCTTCGAGCATGCCCCAGCGCTTCATCAGCGCCAGTTCGGCGTTGGCGTGGCGTTGCTCCTCGGCATGAAAGTAGCGGTAGATCTCGGCCAGCGTTGCGGTGGGCGCCTTGCGTGCCATGGCCGCAAAGCCGCGGGCGCCGATGTTCTCGATCCAGCACAGGTCGGCCATGAACTTCTTGAGCTTCGGCGCCATCTCGGGACGGATCAGCTCGGCTCCCGGTGCGTCCCAGTCGATATCGGCCAGCGCCCATTGCCGATCCTTGATCTTGGTGAGCATGACGTCCATGTCGAGAGCCATCGTGATCTCCTTTAGTCGGACCTACCTGGGAATGCCGCACTGGCACGGAATGCCAGTCCGATGGTTCGGGTGAATGTCTCCGGTGCGAAACGTTTGATGTTCCAACCGATCTTGGCGTCCAGTTGCGGCATGCAGTACAGCCCGCCGCGGTCGTGGGTGTCCAGGCAGTCGCGGGCAACGCGCCCAGCGGAGAGCCCGGTCCAGCGCATCAGCAGGTTCGCCGCCTCGCTGGATTGGGCGGTGATCCGGCCGGATTCGACGATGTTGGTCTTGACGAACGTCGGGCACAGCACGGTGACACCGATGCCGGTACCGGACAGCTCGGCCGCCAAGGTCTCCGACAGCGAGAGCACGCCCGCCTTGCTGACGTTGTAGGCCGCCATTTCCGGGGCGGCGCCGAACGATGCGGCGGAGGCGACGTTGATGATGCCGCGAGGCTGATCGGGTACTGCCTCCCGAAGGATCGGGGTGAAGACGTGGCAGCCGTGGATGGGGCCCCACAGGTTGATGCCCAGCGTCCAGTTCCAGTCATCCATCGGCATCTCGCCGATCGGTTGCCCGCCGGCTCCGACGCCGGCGTTGTTGATCACCAGGGTGGGGGCGTGGCCGAACCAGGACTGTGCGGCCTCGGCTAGCGCGGTGACCTCGTCGAGCCGCGAGACGTCGCAGTGCACGGTGGTGGCGCGGCCGCCCGCGCCGGTGATGGCCGCGGCGGTGCCCTGGGCGGCGTCATCGTCGATATCGCTGCAGACCACGGCGCTGCCGCGGCGGGCGAGTTCGATGGCGAAGGCGGCTCCGATGCCGCTTCCGGCGCCGGTCACGACGGCGGAGGCCCCGTGGCTGCGTTTGGGCGATCGGCCAAGGATCATGTGACTGAGTCAACAGTCAATGGTGCCATTAGTCAATGGCAATGTTTAGAGCCGGGCTCGGGCGCGTGGCGGCCCGAACCCGGCTCTGCTGCCGCGCGAGCGCTGGGATCGCCAGCGCTCGCGCGAGACAGGTGGTGCGGTACTGCTAGTTGAACAGGCTGTCGAGCCAGCCGAAGTCGAGCAGGCTGGCAGCGGCAGCCGCGTCGCCCGGGTCGACGTCCACCTCGGGCACCGGGATGGTCGAGGTCAACGCGTCGGCGAACTTGCCCGGCAGGAAGTCGAGGAAGTACGACAAGGTGCCGTTCTCGGTAAGCAGGCCCCACCACTGGCCGGTGTCTTCGCCGGTCTCGGAGTCCCAGGTGATGTAACCGTTGAGCAGTGCGTCGAACGGGTCCTGCAACGTGTGCTCCACACCGTCCGGCACGCCGGTCAGGTTCTCCGACAGCGCGAACGCGAAACCGGTAAGCGGTTCGATGAAGTACTTGGCGGTGGTCTTCCAGAAGTTGAAGTCGCCGAAGATTTCCTGCACGGCCGCCCAAACATTGGTCAGGTCCGCGCCGATGCCCATCACGCCGGGTACGAACTCGCCGGTGCCACGCACAGTGTGGTCGAAGAGCGGCTGGAAGATCCCGTTCAAGTTGTACAGCATGTCGTTGTTGAGCAGGTTCCAGGCGTTGAGGAAGTCGCCCTGCTGGAGGAACTCAGCGACCTGCGGGAGCAGGGTCTCCAGGCCGATGACCCGGCCTCCGCCGGACCACATGACCTCGAGGCCATCCAGCACGCCGTTGAAGCTGTTGCTGGTGGTCTCGCCGTAGTAGCTGCCCAGCTCACCGAGGGCCGTGAAGACCGGGTTCGGGCCCGTGAGCAGGTCCATGATGTGGTCGAGGTTTTCGCCAGTGGTGGCGGTGAGCTCGACCGCGGTCTGCTGGGCGGCCGCGCTGATCATCGGGACGATCGGGTTGACGGCGATCACGCCGGCGCCGGCCAGGGCGACGCCCGCGGCCAGCAGGCCCGTGGCGCGCGCGTTAGATACGGTGCCGCGGTCGGTCGAACCGGCGGCCAGGGCGAGCTGCATTGCTTCTCCTTATCGTGACCTCATCTGATGTGAGGTTCCTGTCTATGTAGAACGCAGGGCAACGTTAACCATAAGAGCAAACATCAGGCAAGCCTTGCCTTACCCTAAGTGTCGGGAGTCACAAGATAGGGCAAGCTAACCTTAGTTCGCGGTTTGGTGTAGCGTCCCTGGGCATGAGCGCTTCATCCCCCGATGCCATCAACGCCGCGCTGCGCGAGATCTTGCGAGACGACCTGCAGGTCGATCTCAACCGCGTGACTCCGGAGTCGCGGCTGGTGGATGACGTCGGACTCGACTCGGTGGCCTTCGCCATCGGCATGGTCGCCATTGAGGATCGTCTGGGTGTCGCGCTGTCTGAGGAAGACCTGTTGAACTGTGACACGGTCGGGGACCTTGAGGCCGCCATTCGGGCGAAAGCCCCTGCCGACGCGTGAGCGTGCTGGCCGGCGCCCTGACCCGGGCGATGACCGGGTCGGAACACGATCTGGTGGTCTTTGACTCCGACGCCGGAGCATGGGATCGCCACCCGTGGCAGCAGGTGCACGCTCGGGCCGAAAGCGTGGCCGCCCGGATCCTTGACGGCGACGACGACGGGGCTGTCGGGCTGGTCGGTGAGCCGACCGCAGACCTGATCGCGGCGATTCAGGGCGCCTGGTTGGCCGGCCGCAGCATCTCGATCTTGCCCGGACCGGTCCGCGGTGCCGATCCCCAGCAATGGGCACAGGCGACACTGGATCGCTTCCACGGCATTGGGGTCCGCACCGTGCTGAGCCACGGATCGGTATTGGAGTTGCTGCGCTCCGAGGCGATCGGTCGCAGCCTGGCGGTGGCGGACGTTGCCGCCGCCGCCGGCACAGATCGCTCGGTCAACCCGGTCACCTCGGGCGCCGATGTGCCCGCGGTATTGCAGGGCACCGCTGGGTCCACCGGTACCCCGCGCACCGCCCAGCTGTCGCCGGCCGCGGTGCTGGCGAACGTTTCCGGATTGAGCACGCACGTCGGCGTGGATCCGGCGAACGACGTCGGCTGCAGCTGGCTGCCGCTCTATCACGACATGGGGCTGACCTTCCTGCTCAGCGCCGCGCTGACCGGCTCGGAACAGTGGTTGGCGCCCACCGCGGCGTTCGCCGCCTCGCCGTTCCGGTGGCTCAGCTGGCTGCATGACAGCCGGGCCACCATGACCGCCGCACCCAACTTCGCCTACAGCGTGATCGGCAAATACGCCCGACGAGTCCCCGAAGTGGACCTGGGCCGGCTGCGGGTCGCCATCAACGGGGGCGAACCGGTCGACTGCACGGGGTTGGAGCGTTTCGTCACCGAACTCGGCAAGTTCGGCCTCGCCCCCGGTGCTCTCATGCCGTCGTACGGTTTGGCCGAAGCCACCTGCGCAGTGACCGCGCCACGGCCAGGCGCCGGCCTGCAGTATGACGAACTCATCGGCGCGGCGGGCGAAGACGATCAGGCCGTACGCAGACATGCGGTGCTCGGTGAGCCGATTCCGGGGATGCAGGTCCGCATCAGTCCGGTGGCCGAGCGCCACGACGAGCTGCCGCAACGCGAAGTCGGCGAGATCGAGATCCGCGGAACCTCGATGATGTCGGGCTACTTCGGCCAGCCGGCGCTGGGACCGGACGCCTGGTTCGCCACCGGCGACCTCGGCTACTTCACCGACGCCGGCCTGGTGGTCTGTGGCCGGGCCAAGGAGATCATCTCGATCGCCGGGCGCAACGTGTTTCCCACCGAGATCGAGCGGGTCGCCGCCGAGGTGCGAGGTGTCCGCGAGGGCGCGGTGGTCGCGGTCGGCACCGACGGACTCCGCCCGGGACTGGTGATCGCCGCTGAGTTCCGTGGCCGTGACGAGGCCGGCGCGCGTGCCGACCTGATCTCCCGGGTGGCCTCGCAGTGCGGGGTGGTGCCCTCAGATGTGGTGTTCCTGGCGCCGGGATCGCTGCCCCGGACGTCGTCGGGGAAGCTGCGGCGACTCGAGGTCAAACGCAACATGGAGGTTTTGAAGTGACTCAGGTGATTGCGGAGTCGGGTATCGACGCCTACCGCGGTTTGCTCAACGAGGTGTTCGACCAGCAGGTCGTGGATTGGACGGCCGAAGCCGAGGACAGCGGGCGCTTTCCCCGCAAGCTGATCGAACACCTGGGCCGGGCGGGAGTCTTCACCCAGAAGTGGGCGGGGGCGCAGCCCACCGATGTCGCCAAACTGCTGGAGCTGGCCTACGCGCTGGGACGGCTCGGGTCTGCCGGCATCGGAGTCGGTGTGAGCCTGCAGGATTCGTCGATCTCGATTCTGCACCGCTTCGGCCGTTCCGAGTACCTGAAGGACATCTGCCAGCGGGCCATCCGCGGCGAAGCGGTGCTGTGTATCGGCGCGTCGGAGGAGTCCGGGGGATCGGATCTCCAGCGCGTGCAGACCGAAGCCCGTTCCGTGCGTGACGGTTTCGAGGTGCGCGGCCGCAAGAAATTCGTGTCGCTGTCGCCCATCTCCGACCACATCCTGGTGCTGGCGCGCAGCATGGACCACGACGAGAACAGCCGGCACGGCAACGTCATGATGATCGCGGTGCCGACCGATCAGGTGCAGGTGCACGAGCCGTTCAGCAAGGTCGGGGCGGGCCCGCTGGACACCGCCCCGGTCGACATCGACACCTGGGTGCCCGCCGACGCCCTGATCGCCCGTCCGGGTACCGGGCTGGCTGCCATCTCTTGGGGCTTGGCGCATGAGCGCATGTCGATTGCCGGGCAGGTCGCCTCGTCGAGTCAGAAGGTCCTCGGTATCACCCACGCCCGGATGATGCACCGCACCCAATTCGGTGCCACCCTGTTCGAGCATCAGGCGCTGCGGCTCCGGATGGCAGACCTGCAGGCGCGCGTCGACCTGCTTCGCCACGGGCTCAACGGATTTGCCGCCGGGGGCAAGCTCGACTTGCGGACCTCCGCGGCGATGAAGGTTACCGCGGCGCGCCTGGGCGAAGAGGTGATCGCCGAGTGCATGCACATCTTCGGCGGGACCGGCTATCTGGTCGACGAGACCCCGCTCGGGCGCTGGTGGCGCGACATGAAGCTGGCCCGCATCGGCGGTGGTACCGACGAGGTGCTCTGGGAGCTGGTGGCAGCCGGGATGCGTCCCGACTACGACGGTTACGCCGAGCTGTTCGACAGCGGGTCGTCGTCGGGGTAGCGCAAGACCGCGTAAAGCGCCATCTTGCGATAACCCATGTCGTGTTCGCCCAGGAAGACGCCGCCGACGTATTCGGCCAGCCGGCGCATCGCCGTGTTGCGGTACTCGGGTTCGAACATCATCCGCCGGCACTGCGGCTCGAGGTCGAAGACATAGCGCATGATGCGCGGCAAAAGGATTGCCGCGAACCCACGATTGACCACCGTGGTATCGGCGACGGCGGCGTGAATGCCCAGATCATGCGGGTCGGCCGCATAGTACTTAGCGATGGAATCCTTTGCCGCCCGGTAGATCTCGATATAGCCGCCGTCTTGTCCGTTTCGGCTGACGATCAACGGCCGCGAATAGCTGCCGGTGACCTGGGCGGACAGATAGGCGCGCCAGCGCTCCGACGGCCAGGCGGACTCCCAGGTCTGCGCGAGATGCGGCCGGTTCATCCACTCGGAGATCATCTCGGCGTCGGCGTCCGGGTCAGCAACCCGGATCTCATACGGCTCGGCCAGCACCGGAATCGGGGGTGGCGGGACGCGGCGGACCTCGTCGGATAGGTCTGTCAGCTCGCGGTGCAGGATGGTTGCGGCGTCAGTCATAACGAGCAGTGAGCCTACCCGAGCATCTATTCGAGTAAGTGAGGGTAGGGTAACCTAGGTTCGGCTTGGCGGCGGGGCGCCGAGATCGGCTCCGCGGGGTGGGCCACCGTTGGCGAAAGGACCGTGATGGCGCGCGGGTTGCAGGGTGCGATTCTGCGGGGCTTCGGTGCCCGCGACCACACCGTGACGGTGCTCGAGACCAGCCGGATCGCCCCACATTGCATCCGGGTCTGGATGCATTCGCCGACCCTGTTCACCGACGCGGCCGTTGAACCCAGTGCCTGGCTGCGGTTCTGGTTCCCGGACCCGGACGGATCGGACACCGAGTTCCAGCGCGCCTACACGATCGCCGAGGGCGACGCCGAGACCGGACGATTCGCGGTCGACATGGTGCTGCACGAACCGGCCGGGCCGGCCACCCGCTGGGCCCGCACCGTGGAGCCCGGGGCCACGATCGCGGCGATGTCGCTGATGGGCTCGTCGCGCTTCGAGGTGCCCGATGCCGACTCGCAACCCGCCGGCTACCTACTCATGGGGGACTCGGCGTCGATACCGGGAATCAACGGAATCATCGGTACCGTCGCGCCCGACGTTCCGATCGAGCTCTACCTCGAACAGCACGACGACGACGATCTGCTGATCCCGCTGCGGGAGCACCCCCGGCTGCGGGTGCACTGGGTGCCGCGCCGTGACGCGAGCTCGCTGGCCGCGGCGATCGAGGCCCGGGACTGGTCGGACTGGTATGCCTGGGCCACCCCGGAAGCCGCGACTCTCAAGGTGCTGCGGACCCGGCTGCGCGACGAGTTCGGTTTCCCCAAATCCGAGATTCACGCGCAGGCCTACTGGACCGCCGGACGTGCCATGGGCACCCAGCGCGGGCCGGAAGACACCGCTAAGCCCGCGTCGACTCCGCCGGCATCAGACACAGGTGCGAGTGAGGTGCCCGGTTCATGCGGCGGTCCCAGCTTCGCCTCTCCTTCGCCGAGACTCGCTGAACCGCCGGGTGAGCGCACCGTCAACGCGAAGGGGGCGTGGCGCGCCCAGGCCGCGGGCCGGCTGCTCGGCGCGCTGAAGGTGCCGCTGATCATCTCCGGTGTCCTGCAGGCCCTGATCACACTGCTGCAGTTGGCCCCGTTCGTGCTGCTGGTGGAGCTGGCCCGACTGTTGGTCGCCGGCGCCCACGAGTCACCGCTGTGGACGGTCGGAATTGCCGCGCTCTCGCTGCTGGGCCTGGGCACCTTGCTGGGGGCGGGGCTGACGCTGTGGCTGCACGTCGTCGACGCCCGCTTCGCCAGCGCGCTGCGGACTCGGCTGCTGAGCAAGCTGTCACGGGTGCCGCTGGGCTGGTTCACCGCCCGCGGATCCGGCTCGATCAAGCAATTGGTCGCCGACGACACCCTGTCCCTGCACTATCTGGTCACCCACGCCATCCCCGATGCCGTCGCCGCCGTGGTAGCACCGGTCGCGGTGCTGGTCTACCTGTTCGTGGTGGACTGGCGGGTGGCGCTGGTGCTGTTCGTACCGGTGCTGGTCTACATGGTGCTGATGTCGGTGATGATGACCCAGTCCGGCCCCAAGATCAGTCAGGCGCAACGCTGGGCCGAGCGGATGAACGGCGAAGCCGGCACCTACCTGGAGGGTCAGCCGGTGATCCGGGTGTTCGGCGGGGCCGCCGCCTCCACCTTCCGCCGCCAGTTGGACGACTACATCAATTTCCTGGTGGACTGGCAGCGGCCTTTCATCGGCAAGAAGACGCTGATGGATCTGGTCACCCGCCCGTCGACCTTCCTGTGGCTGATCATGCTGACCGGAACCCCGCTGATCATCTCCGGCCGAATGAACCCGGTGAACCTGCTGCCGTTCGTGTTGCTGGGCACCACCTTCGGCGCCCGCCTGCTGGGCATCGGCCTGGGGGTCGGCGGTATACGCGGCGGCATGCTGGCGGCCCGGCGGCTACAGATCGCCTTGGACGAGCCCGAACTCGCCGTCGAGCAGCGTGATTCAGCACCGGTAGACGCGGCTGGGACCGTGCGCTTCGAGACGGTCACTTTCGGCTATCGTCCCGGTGTCCCGGTGATCCGCGACGTGTCGTTGACACTGCGGCCGGGCACGGTGACCGCACTGGTCGGCCCGTCGGGCTCGGGCAAGTCGACGCTGGCCGCGCTGCTGGCTCGGTTCCACGACGTCGAGTCCGGATCGATATCGGTTGACGGACAAGATATCCGGTCGTTGACCGCCGACGAGCTGTATCGCCGGGTGGGATTCGTCCTGCAGGAGACGCAGCTGGTGCACGGCACTGTGCGTGACAACATCGCACTGGCGGTCCCGGACGCCACCGACGAGCAGGTGCAGGCCGCGGCACGCGAAGCCCAGATCCATGATCGGATCCTGCGGTTGCCCGACGGCTACGACACCGTGCTGGGTGCCGCCGCGGCGCTCTCCGGCGGGGAGCGGCAGCGGCTCACCATCGCCCGCGCCATCCTCGCCGACACGCCCGTCCTCATCCTGGACGAGGCCACCGCGTTCGCCGATCCCGAATCGGAATACCTGGTGCAGCAGGCGCTGAACAGATTGACCCAGGATCGCACCGTGTTGGTGATCGCCCACCGGCTGCACACGATCACCGGTGCCGATCAGATCGTCGTGCTCGACCACGGCAGCATCGTCGAACAGGGCAGCCACGACGAGCTGCTGGCCGCGCAGGGACGCTACCTGCAACTGTGGGAGACCGGCCGCGCCGCGGTCACCGTCGGTGCGGAGGCGGGCCGATGATCCGGACCCTGATCCAACTGATCCCGCACGACCGTCGCGGCCGGATGTTCGGCTACGCCGCGCTGACGCTGCTGTCGGTGGCGGTGCGGGCGGCGGGCACCGTGCTGCTGGTTCCGCTGGTGAGCGCACTGTTCTCCGAGACCCCGAGCCGGGCGGTGCTCTGGCTGGGTTGGCTGACCGTGGCGACCGTCGCGGGTTGGCTGATCGACTTCGCCTGCGCCCGAATCGGATTCGACCTGGGCTTCGCCGTCCTCGATCACACCCAACACGACGTGGCCGACCGGCTACCCGGTGTGCGGTTGGGCTGGCTCACCGCCGAGAACACCGCGGACGCGCGACAGGCGATCGCTGCCACCGGCCCCGAACTGGTGAGCCTGGTGGTCAATCTGCTGACCCCGTTGATCAGCGCGATTCTGTTGCCGCCAGCGATCGCACTGGCCTTGCTCGGGGTGTCCTGGCAACTGGGGCTGGCCGCCCTGGGCGGGGTGCCGCTGCTACTGGGGGCGCTGTGGGCGTCCAACCGGCTCAGCGCCCGCGCGGACGCCGCGGCCGGCGACGCCAACACGGCCTTGACCGAGCGGATCATCGAGTTCGCCCGCACCCAGCAGGCGCTGCGCGCGGCGCGGCGCGTCGAACCCGAGCGCAGCACCGTCGGGCAGGCGCTCAGCGCCCAGCATGGCGCGGCGATGCGGCTGCTGCTCATGCAGATTCCGGGGCAACTGCTGTTCAGTCTGGCCAGCCAGGGCGCGCTGATCCTGCTGGCCGGCAGCACCACCGCGCTGACCGTGACCGGCACGCTGAGCGTTCCCGAGTCCATCGCGTTGATCGTGGTGGCGGCCCGCTACCTGGAACCGTTCACCGTCATCAGCGAGCTGGCGCCGGCGCTGGAGTCGACGCGGGCCTCCCTCGAGCGGATCCGCGCCGTGCTCACCGCGCCGGAGGTGACGGTCGGCCCCGGCCAGGCACCCGAGGGTGCCGCCGCGCCAAGCATCGAGTTCGACGACGTCACGTTCGGCTACGACTCGGCGGGCCCACCGGTGCTCGACCGAGTCAGCTTCACCCTGCAGGCCGGCACCACCACGGCAATCGTCGGGCCCTCCGGTTCGGGCAAGAGCACCATCTTGTCCCTGATCGCCGGACTGCATGAGCCCACCGGCGGCCGGGTGTTGCTCGACGGGGCGGACGCCACCGGGCTCGACGCCCCGTCACGGCGGGCCGCCACCAGCGTGGTGTTCCAGCATCCCTACCTACTCGACGGCACGATCCGCGACAACGTCCTGGTCGGAGACCCCGACGCCGATCAGGAGGCTTTCGGACGGGCCACCGAACTGGCCCGCGTCGACGAGCTGGTCGCCCGCCTGCCGGACGGCAGTGACACCAGGGTCGGAGAGGCCGGCGCGGCGCTGTCCGGCGGTGAGCGCCAACGGGTCAGCATCGCCCGGGCACTGCTCAAACCCGCACCGGTGCTGCTGGTCGATGAGGCGACCAGCGCGCTGGACACCGAGAACGAGGCGGCGATCGTCGCCGCGCTGAGCTCGGAGCTGCGCCCGCGCACGCGGGTGATCGTCGCGCACCGGCTGGCCAGTATCTCCCAGGCCGACCGCGTGCTGTTCATCGACGACGGCCGGGTTATCGAGGACGGGACGATCGACGAATTGCGTGCAACCGGTGGACGTTTTGATGAGTTCTGGCGGCAGCGGAACGATGCCGCCGGGTGGCAGATCCACGCCGGCTAGCGACTCGCCATCGATTTAGTGCGATTTAGTGCGATCATCGGAGCGTGAACGCCGACGATGACCCCGAGGCCCTGATACGGGAATTGGAGCGTCCGCTGTCGGGCTTCGCCCGCCCCGTGGAACTGACCGCCCCGACGGGTGCCGTCGACGGGCAGGCGCCGTCGCGGTCAGGAAACGGCCGTGGTCTCGCCATCGTCGTCAGTGTGATCGCCGCGGCAGTGGTGATCGCCGGCGCAGTCGCAGTGTTCCTGGTCTCCCATGACGTGACCAGCTCCGAGCCTAGGCGGCCCACCACGCCCAGCGGTTTCACCCCGATACCGTTGCCCTCCGAACCGCCGCCCGTTCCGGCGCCGCCGGTCGCAGCGTCGCCCGCTGTCCCGGCTCCGGACAGCAGTGTCACCCTCATCATCGCCGGGGCCGGGGAGAACAAGACCCTGGCCTGCGACGGCCGCTACGTGTCCGTGAGCGGGGTCAGCAACACGGTGGAACTCACCGGCCGGTGCGCCGGTCTGACGGTGTCGGGCATCGGCAATGTCATCACCGTCGACTCCACGCCCAAGATCACGGCATCGGGTCTCAACAACGGGATCACCTATCGCTCCGGGAACCCCGAGGTGAGCACCTCGGGGTTCGACAACGTCGTCGAACGTGGGTAGGCCCGCGAAATTCGGTTCAGCCGAGCTGGCGGACCAACGCCTTCTTGTCGATCTTTCCGACCGCCGTGGTAGGTAGGGCCGGTAGCGCCGCCAGCTGATCGATCCGGACGTGGGTGGCGACCCCGCACTCGTCGAGATGACGGTTCAGCTCGGCCAGCGTCAACTGTGCACCGTTGAACACCACTGCAGCGCAAACTTTTTCGCCCAAGTATTGATCTGAAAGGCCGACCGCGGCAGCCGATCTAACCGCCGGATGCGCCAGCAGGTGCGTCTCCAGCTCGTCGGCAGCGATGTTCTCGCCGCCGCGGACGATGACGTCCTTGATCCGCCCGGTCACCTCCAGGTAGCCGTTGGCCAGGCGACGGACCCGGTCCCCGCTGCGGTAGAAGCCATCCGGGCTGAAGGATCGCTCATTGGCCTCGGGAGCGTTGTAGTAGCCGTTGATGGTGTAGGGCCCGCGCACCATCAGCTCACCCTCGGATGCCTCGGTGCCGTCCTCGTCGACCACCCGCAACTCGTCGTCGGCGCACAACGGCCGGCCCTGCGTGGTGTCGAGCAACTCGGCTGCGTCGCCGGGCCGGGTATAGCAGAGCAACCCTTCGGCCATGCCGAACACCTGCTGCAGGCCCGGCGTCAGCACCTCCCGAATCCGGTGGGCGTCGCCCGCGGCCAGCTTGGCGCCACCGACCTGCAGCAACCGCAGGGTCGTCGGCTTCTGCGGCTCCCAATCGCAGGCCTGCGCCCACAACGCGGCCAACGCCGGCACCAACGCGGTGACCGTCACCCGGTGACGGGCGATGGTGGCGAACGCCGCCTCCGGGCTGGGGTCGGCGCCGAAGACCGTGGCCGCCCCCACGGACATGGCGCCCAGCAGCCCCGGGCAGGCCAGCGGAAAATTGTGGGCTGCCGGCAACGCCGCCAGGTAGACGTCGTCAGCGGTCAGCTCGCACAGCTGCGCGCTGGCGGTGGCGTTGTAGATGTAGTCGTTGTGGGTGCGGGGGATCAGCTTGGGCATCCCGGTGGTCCCACCGGAGACCAGCAGCAATGCCGGCGCGGCCGGATCGGCCGTGAATCGCGGCGCGGGGGAGTCGCCGGAGGCCTCGTCGATGATGAGTCGCCTCAATCCCAGTTCGGCGGCCATTGCCGGATAGTCGAATCCCGCAGTGGTGTCAGGGATCACGATCCCGACCGCGTCGCTGACCGCCGCCAGATGCCCGATCTCGGCGGCACGGTGCCCGGGCAGGCACAGCACCGGGACGGCGCCCACCCGCAGCAGCCCGAACAGCGTGACCGCGAACGCGCAACTGTTGGGCAACTGCAGCAACACCCGGTCCCCGGCGCCGACACCCAGCCGGTGCAAACCCGCCGCCGCGCGTTCGGCGCCCGCATCCAACTGCGCATACGACAGCGTCGCGCCGCCATCGATCACCGCCGGACGCTCGGGCCAGCGTGCGGCGGCGTCGTCGAGCAGCGATGCCAACGGCCGTCCGCTCCAGTAGCCGGCCGCGCGGTAGGCGACGGCCCGCTCGTCGGGAAACGGTACGAACCCGTGCATGTGTACTCCCTGGCTTACCGAAGACCGAACCTGGATAGAGTAGCTTCGAGAAATTAGGGCAGCCTAACGAAGGGTGGAGTGGCGCCGTGGGGCCGGACGAGATACGTGCGCAGGTCGCTGACCTGCTCGGCGCCGACGCCAGCGCCGTCGATCCCGAGGCCGACCTGGTCGGACAGGGTCTGGACTCGATCCGGATGATGAGCCTGGCCGGTCGCTGGCGCAAACAGGGCATTGACGTCGACTTCGCTGCGCTGGCCGCCGACCCGCGCATCGCCGCATGGCAGGACCTGCTGGGCGACCGGGGCGAACCGACACCCGTGACCGCGCCGACGGACGACCCGATCGATGCCGGCGCACCGTTTGCGCTGGCTCCCATGCAGCACGCCATGTGGGTGGGACGCGACGACGACGTCGCGCTCGGCGGGGTGGCCGGGCACCTCTATGTGGAGTTTGATGGGCCCGGGATTGATCCGGATCGGCTGGCCGCCGCCGCGGCCGCGCTGGCCGCACGCCACCCGATGCTGCGGGTGCAATTCTCCCCCGACGGCACCCAGCACATCCGGCCCGATGCCGAACTGCCCGTCGTGGTGCAGGACCTGCGCGGCTTGGATACCGCCGAGGTGGCCCAGCGGCTGGACGCCACCCGGGTGGCGAAATCGCATCAGCAACTCGACGACGCGGTCTTCGAGCTCACGGTGTCGTTGCTGCCAGACGGGACCGCGCGTCTGCACGTCGACCTGGACATGCAGGCCGCCGACGCGATGAGCTACCGCACCCTGATGGCGGATCTGGCCGCCGCCTACCGAGGGGAGTCGCTGCCGGAGTTGGGCTATACCTACCGGCAGTACCGTCACGCGACCGCCAACCGCCAACCCGACGAGGACCACCGCCAGTGGTGGGCGCAGCGCATCCCCGACCTGCCCGACCCGCCCAAGCTGCCGCCGCCCGCGGGCGCCCCCGCCGACCCGCGGCGCAGCACCCGGCGGTGGCACCGGCTGGACCCGGACACCCGCGACGCGCTGTTCGCTGCGGCCCGCGCCCACGGCGTCACGCCGGCCATGACCTTGGCCGCTTCGTTCTCCCACACCCTGGCCAGTTGGTCGGACGGACCACGCTTCCTGCTCAATGTGCCGCTGTTCGGCCGGGAACCGTTGCACGACGACGTGGATCGGCTGGTCGGTGATTTCACCTCGTCACTGCTGCTGGATGTGGATCTGAGTCAGGCCAGCACCGGCGCGCAGCGCGCACACGCGGTGCAGGACGCCATGCGCACGGCCGCCGCACACGCCGACTATCCCGGCTTGGCGGTGCTGCGTGACCTGAGCCGCCACCGCGGCACACAGGTGCTGGCGCCGGTGGTGTTCACCAGCGCGCTGGGACTCGGAGAACTGTTCGCCGATGGGGTCACCGGCGCGTTCGGCACCCCGGTCTGGATCATCTCCCAGGGCCCGCAAGTGCTGCTGGATGCCCAGGTCACCGAGTTCGACGGCGGGATCCTGGTGAACTGGGACGTCCGCGAGGACATGTTCGCACCGGGCGTGATCGACGCCATGTTTGCCCACCACATCGCCGACCTGATCCGGCTGGCCGGCGGCGATGGCTGGGCGGAGCCCGCGCCGGCAGCGTTGCCCGCCGACCAGGCCCAAGTGCGGGAGTCGGTGAACGCGGGCACCGCCGCACCCAGCGGGGAAACGCTGCAGGACGGGTTCTTTCGTCAAGCAGAACGCGATCCCGAGGCGGTCGCGCTGCTGCACGGGGCGGGGGAGCTGAGCTACGGCCGGCTACGCGATCAGGCGTTGGCGGTGGCCGCCGCGCTGCAGGAGCGCGGCGTGCGACCCGGTGACACCGTGGCCCTGCTGGGACCCAAGGGCGCCGAGCAGATTCCGGCGCTGCTGGGCATCCTGGCCGCCGGCGCGGTGTATCTGCCGATTGCCGCCGATCAGCCGCCCGAGCGCAGAGAGCGGATCCTGGCCCTGGGCGGTGCCGCGCTGGCGCTGGTGACCGGGAACGCGGTGCCGGCGTTGAAGATTCCGGTGCTGGCGGTGTCCGATGCTCTGCAGCACCCCGGCCGGATAGACCCGGTTCGCACGGATCCGGCCGAGCTGGCCTACGTGGTGTTCACCTCCGGCTCCACCGGCGAGCCCAAGGGCGTCGAGGTCACTCATGATGCCGCCATGAACACCATCGAAACCCTCAGCGCCCGTTTTGGATTCGCGCCGAGCGACCGCAGTCTGGCGCTGCTGACCCTGGATGCTGACATGTCGGTGCTCGACGTCTTCGCCATGCTGCGGGCCGGTGCGGCCATCGTGATGGTCGATGAAGCCGACCGGCGCAGCCCCGAAGTGTGGGCGCAGCTGGTGGCGCGCCACCGGGTCAGCGTACTCAACCTGATGCCGGGTGCCCTGGAGATGCTGGCCGCCACCGGCGGCGAACTGGTGTCGGTGCGCGCGGTATTGACCGGCGGCGACTGGGTGCGCCCGGAACTGGCGCGACACTTCGCCGCGGCGGCTCCCGGGGTGCGGTTCGCCGGACTGGGCGGGGCCACCGAAACCGCCATCCATGCCACGCTGTGCGAGGTCGAGGGTGGCCCGCCGGCGCACTGGGCCGCGGTGCCCTACGGCACCCCGCTGCCCAACATCGCCTGCCGGGTGGTGGGCGCCGACGGAGCCGACCGCCCCGACTGGGTGGCCGGCGAACTGTGGGTCGCCGGACGCGGCATCGCCTCGGGATACCGCGGCCGGCCAGACCTGACCGCCGAGAAGTTCGTCGAGTACGACGGCCGAACCTGGTACCGCACCGGCGATCTGGTCCGCTATCTGCCTGACGGCACACTGGAATTCGTCGGCCGCGCCGATCACCGGGTCAAAATCAGCGGCTATCGCATCGAACTCGGGGAGGTCGAATCCGCACTGCGTCGGCTGCCCGGGGTCGCCGAGGCGGTGGTGGTGGCTCTGACCGAGCCCGGTGGACGTGAGGTGTTGGCGGCCGCCGTGCGCACCGGTGATCCCGCGGTGAGCGTCGCCGGATTGCAGGCCGCGCTGGCCGAATCGCTGCCCGAGCACATGATTCCCCGTCAGCTGCAACTAGTTTCGGCGGTTCCCTACACCGTTTCGGGAAAGATCGACCGGCGGGCGGTGACGGCCGAGCTGGCCGCGGCAATGGCGGCCGGCGACGGCTACCGCGAGCCATCCGGTCCGCTGCAGCGTGCCCTGGCCGCGATCGTCGCCGAGGTGCTTGGTGCCGCCCGAGTCGGAGCTGACGACGACTTCTTCGCCCTGGGCGGCGATTCGGTGCTGGCCACCGCCGCGGTGTCACGCATCCGCACCTGGCTGGACGCCCCCCGCGCGGTGGTGGCCGACATCTTCGTCACCCGAACCGTCGCGGGGCTGGCTTCTCGGTTGGCTGCGGCTGAGACTGATCCCGGTCGGTTGGATGCGGTCGCCGAGATCTACCTGGAAGTGGCGCAGCTCGATGCTGCCGATCTGCTGGCGGCAATCGGCGAGGAGTGAGCCAGGGGAGTCGCCGATTCAGCCGGCGACCTCCAAAGCCCACCTTTCGCCGAGGCCGGCGATGGGTGCGCCGGACGGTTTTCGGAAAGGCGACTTCCCGCTGTTGCTTTCGCACGCCGTCGACGGTCTGCCGGCAGTCCGTTGCGACAGGCTTACCGGCGTTGTACAGTCGAACGCGATATACCCATACCCCCTTAGGGTATAAACGGCAGCCGAAAGGAGTCGAAATGGGGATCGTCCACAGGCTCGGCCGTATTGTGCGCGAGCGCCGACGTGCCATCGCGGCCACCATGGCCTTCGTCGGTGTCACGGCGGGAGTCTTTTTCGTCGGAGCCTGGGCTGGAGCCTCCGGGGCGGTTACGCTAAGTCCGGTAACGGCCGCCGCGTTGCACGCTCCGAATGCGCCTTCGCCCAACGGGTCCGAGCACGACGGCGGTAGCTCGCACAAGTCGGGTCCGGGAATGTCTCACCACAAGATGTCTCCGGAGATGTCGAAGGACAAGCAGATGCCGGACAAAAAATGCTGCGACAAATAGCAATTCACGCCGAGCAATCGGTCTGGGGTTCGATGGGCTGCTGCGCATGACAGCGCAGACCGGCCGCGAGCGGCACGACGAGCACGATCACTGCGGCGCCGGCGTCGAGCCTTCGGGCGTGCCGGAGGCGTCGGAATACACCTGCCCGATGCACCCGGAGATTCGCCAGCCGGGCCCGGGGTCATGCCCGATCTGCGGCATGGCGCTGGAACCGGTCCTGGTCACCGCTGACGCAGGTCCCAACCACGAACTTGCCGACATGACCCGCCGCTTCTGGGTGGGCCTCGCGTTGGCACTGCCAGTGGTCGTGCTGGCCATGGGCGGCCACCTGTTCGGCTGGGTGCCGGACGTCATCTCTTCGTCGGTATCGGCCTGGATCCAGTTGGCGCTGGCCACTCCCGTGGTGTTGTGGGCAGGATTGCCGTTCTTTGTCCGCGGCTGGGATTCGGTGCGCACCGGCCACTTGAACATGTTCACCCTCATCGCGATGGGCACCGGCGTGGCCTGGGTGTACAGCGTGGTCGCCACGGTCGCGCCCGGTGTCTTCCCCGACTCGTTCCGGACTATGGGCGCCGTCGACGTCTACTTCGAGGCGGCAGCCGTCATCACCGTCTTGGTGTTACTCGGCCAAGTGCTGGAACTGCGGGCGCGCGAGCAGACCTCCGGCGCCATCAGGGCCCTGCTCAATCTGGCACCCAAGACTGCCCGGCGAATCCGTTCGGATGGTGCCGACGAGGAGATCAGCCTCGACGACGTGCAGCTCGGCGATCAGCTGCGGGTGCGGCCCGGCGAGCGGGTGCCGGTCGACGGCACGGTCGAGGACGGCAGATCCACGATCGACGAGTCGGTAGTGACCGGCGAATCGATGCCGGTCACCAAAACCGCCGGCGACACTGTCATCGGCGGCACCATCAACCAGTCCGGCGGGCTGGTCATGCGCGCGGAAAAGATCGGCCGGGACACCATGCTGGCGCGGATAGTGGCCATGGTCGCGCAGGCGCAGCGCTCTCGAGCGCCGATCCAGCGGATCGCCGACCGAGTCGCCGGAGTATTCGTACCCGCGGTGATCGTCGTCGCGGTGATCGCGTTCATCGTATGGGGACTGTTCGGTCCCGACCCCAAGCTGGCGCACGCCCTGATCGTCGCGGTCACGGTGTTGATCATCGCGTGTCCCTGTGCGCTGGGGCTGGCTACGCCGATGTCGATCATGGTCGGAGTGGGCCGCGGAGCCAGGCTGGGCGTGTTGATCAAGAACGCTGAGGCGCTGGAACGCATGGAGAAGGTCGACACCCTGGTCGTCGACAAGACCGGCACGCTGACCGAAGGACATCCCGCGGTGACGGACATCGTCGCTGCGTCCGGTTTCGATCCCGCCGAGATCCTTCGACTGGCCGCAGGTGTCGAGCGGGCCTCCGAGCACCCGCTGGCCCAAGCTATCGTCGCGGCGGCGGCGGACCGCGGCCTGGTTGTTCCCGCCGTCGACGGCTTCGACGCACCGGCCGGTCGCGGCGTGATGGGCGTCGTCGAGGGCCGCCGTGTCGTGGCGGGCAACGCCGAGTTCCTCATCTCGCAGCGGATCGATATGAGCGCGTTGGAGGCCGACGCCAACCGGTTGCGGTCGGATGGCGCCACGGCCATCTATCTGGGCGTCGACGGCCGGGCGGTCGGCACCTTCGCCATCGCCGACCCGGTCAAGCCGACGACTCCGGCGGCGCTGGCCGCGTTACGCCGTGAAGGTATCGACATCGTCATGCTGACCGGCGACAACCGGGTGACCGCCGAGGCCGTCGGACGTCGCCTGTGGATCGACCGGATTGAGGCCGATGTGCTGCCCGATCAAAAGAGCGATGTCGTCACCAGGCTGCGCACCGACGGGCGGGTGGTGGCGATGGCCGGGGACGGCGTCAACGACGCTCCGGCGCTGGCCGCCGCCGACGTCGGGCTGGCCATGGGCGGCGGCACCGATGTGGCCATGGAAAGCGCTGGAGTCACCTTGCTCAATGGCGAACTCACCGGCATTGTGCGCGCCCGCGAACTCTCCCGGATGACCGTGGCCAACATCCGGCAGAACCTCTTCTTTGCGTTCGCCTATAACGCCGTCGGCATTCCGATCGCCGCCGGAATCCTCTACCCGGCGTTCGGGCTGCTGCTGTCACCGCTGATCGCCGCGGCCGCCATGTCTCTGTCGTCGATCAGCGTGATCGGCAATGCGCTGCGATTGCGCACCCAGCGACTGACCGAAGATAGCTGAAAAACGCAGGTAAACGCTGGGATAGGGGCTGGTGGAGCGTGGTCGGTGTGTGCCAGCATCGGTGATATGAAAGCGCGCCGATCGCTCTTGTTACTCAGTGTTCCGGTGGTGGCGGCGTTGGCTGCGCTGCCCAGCGCCCCGGTCGTCCCCTCCGCCTCGGCTGCAGGCTGTCCCGACATTGAGGTGACCTTTGCCCGGGGAACCGCCGAACCGCCCGGTGTCGGCGGAGTCGGCCAGAAGTTCATCGATGCACTGCGCTCGCAGGTCGGGGGGCGCTCGGTCGGCGTATACGCGGTCAATTACCCGGCAGGCGAGGACTGGCCGCCCTCGGCGTCCGCCGGCGCCGGCGATGCGAACGCCCACGTTCAATCCATGGTTGCAACCTGTCCGAACACCAAGCTGGTGCTCGGCGGCTATTCGCAAGGCGCGATGGTCATCGATCTGATCACCATTGCGCGGGCATCGGTGGCGGGCTTCACCGCCGCGACGCTGTCCGAGGAGGAAGCTGCGCACGTGGCCGCGGTCGCGGTGTTCGGCAATCCCACCGACCGGTACCTGGGCGGACCGATCAGCGAGATCAGCCCCTGGTACGGGGCCAAGGCGATCGACCTGTGTGCCGACGGCGATCCCATCTGCACTCCGGGAGCCCTGGCGCTGCCCTCACATGACGAGATGTTCTCCGCTCCGCACCTGTCCTATGCACAGTCGCCGATGCCCGCTCAGGCCGCGGGCTTCGTGGCGAGCCATCTCTGACCCAGGGCTTTACCCGACTACCTCCGAGGCCCAGTACTCACGCAGGCTGGCGATCTGATCGCCGGCGAATTCCAGGATGGCGACTTCCCGCATCCGTTTTCGCACGTTCTGGACGCGGTCGACGAAGGTCGCCTCCCACTCGGCGACCACTGTGCTGCCGTCGGTGGCGGTGTAGAGGTTGAGCAATCGGGCGTCGATATCGGCCTGTCCCTCGACGACCTTGCGCTGCCAGTAGTCGCGGATCCCGGCTCGGTTGCGGATGGGTTCGCCCAGCACCCGCTCGTGGTAGGTGGCGTCGTCGGTGAAGATCGTGACGATGAGCTCGGGGTCCTGTTGGGTCCAGGCCCGCAGGTAGGTATCGATCGTGGTGCGGACATCCATCAGGGGAGTGTGGCCCACGGCGCGGCCCCGCCCTCACCGAACGTGCATTCAGCGCGAGGAAACGGGCCAAAAAACGCGCTCAGTGCACGCTCGGTGCAGCGGAGGGTCCAGGACCGGCCGAGAGGCGCCCGGATTTCCGGCAGGCCTCCTATAGGGGTAACCTAACGCAGGGAAATTAGGGCAGCCTTTACTAATACTTGCGAGGGGATCGGATGGCCGTCGACGACACCTCGGCCGTCGCGCAGTTCCCCTCCTGGATCGGGCGCTTTCCCGGTCCCGGCGCTCCCACTTTGGTCTTCCCGCACGCCGGCGGAACCGCGGTCAACTACCGACCCCTGGCGCTGGCCCTGGCCGCCGGTGCCGACACCTACGTCATGCAATATCCGCAGCGTGCCGACCGTTTCCGCGAACCGGCCGCCGAAACCCTGCCGGAACTGGCCCGCAGCCTGTTCGACGCCGCGCCCTGGCACCAGCTCGGGCCGCTGCGCCTGTTCGGGCACAGCATGGGATCGCTGGTCGCGTTCGAATTCGCCCGGCTCGCCGAAGAGCGCGGCATCGAGATCCAGCGGCTGTGGGCTTCGGCCGCGCCCGCGCCCGGCCTGGTGGCCGGCCTGCGTAAGGTGCCCACCGGTGACGCCGACCTGCGCGCCGAACTCGCCCAACTGGGCGGCACCGACCCGCGCATTCTGGCCGACGAGGAATTCCTCACCCTGCTGTTGACCCCGGTGCGCTCGGACTACCTGGCGTTCAACCGCTACCAGTGCGCACCCGAGGCGACCATCAGCGCCGACATCATGGTGCTCGGTGGCCGCTCCGACGACCGGGTCGGAGCCGACCTGCTGGAGCGCTGGGCCGACCACACCACCGGCGCCTGCGCGATGTCGCTCTACGACGGCGGGCACTTCTACCACTACGAGCACATCGAGACCTTGGCGAAGCGGATCATCGCCGATGAATGATCGGCGCGAGGACCCGGTCGTCATCACCGGCCTCGGCGTCGAGGCTCCCGGCGGGATCGACACGGCCGAACAGTACTGGTCGCTGCTGGCCGACGGCCGTGAGGCGCTGAGCGCCATCCCCGAGGACCGGGACTGGGCGGTGCGTGAACTCATCGAGGGATCGCACCGCGATGGCTTCAAGCCGATCTGCAACGCGGGCGGATTCCTCTCCGGCGCCGCCGAATTCGACCCCGGATTCTTCGGTATCGCGCCACGCGAGGCCGTCGCTATGGACCCGCAGCAGCGGGTGGCGCTGCGGGTGGCCTGGCGCGCCCTGGAAGATGCCGGCATCAATCCCGACGAGCTCACCGGCCACGACGTCGGCGTGTACCTGGGCGCGTCGGTCACCGGCTACGGCCCGGACATGGCGCAGTTCAGCGCGCACAGCGGTCATCTGCTGCCGGGCACCGCACTGTCGGTGATCTCCGGCCGGATCGCCTACACCCTGGGGCTGGCCGGCCCGGCGATCACCGTCGACACCTCCTGTTCGTCGGCGCTGTCCGCGTTGCACCTGGCGGTGCAGGCGATTCAGACCGGTGACGCCGACATGGCGCTCGCCGGTGGGGTGTGCGTGATGGGCTCGCCCGGCTTCTTCGTCGAGTTCTCCAAACAGCACGCGCTCTCCGACGACGGCCATTGCCGGCCCTACAGTGCCGCCGCCACCGGAACAGTGTGGGCCGAAGGTGCCGGAATCTTTGTACTGCAACGAAAATCGGCCGCGCTGCGCGACCGTCGGCACATCTACGGCGAGATCCTGGCCAGTCGGCTCAACCAGGACGGTCACACCACGGGCCTGCTCACGCCCAGTGAGGCGGCCCAGCAGCGACTGTTCCGCCACGCCCTGGCCGATGCCGGCGTGCACCCCGGCCAGGTCGGGATGATCGAGGGCCACGGAACCGGAACCCGGGTCGGGGATCCCGTGGAACTGCGTTCACTGATCAGCGTTTACGGCACCGACACGACGACCGGCGCCGGCCCACGGCTCGGTTCGGTCAAATCCAACATCGGGCATACCCAGGCCGCGGCCGGGGCACTCGGGTTGACCAAGGTGCTCCTGGCCGCCGAGCACCAGGCGATCCCGCCCACCCTGCACGTCCGCGACGGCTGGCACGACGGCATCGACTGGGATGGGCACCCAATCACGCTGGCCGAGACCATCACCGCCTGGCCGGCGAGCGACGGCCGCCGGATCGGCTCGGTGTCGGCGTTCGGGATGAGCGGCACCAACGCGCACCTGATCGTCGGGGTGGACGAGGTCGCGCCGTGCTGAACAGCCACCCGACCACTCTGCCCGACGGCCGGATCCCCGTGCTGATCTCGGCACACGCCCGCGACCTGGTGGCTGCCGAGGCCGGGGCGCTGGCGCGTTACCTGCACACGCATTCCGCCGGGGTCGAGGCGGTCGCCCAGACGCTGCGGGCCACCCGGTCGGTGCGCCGCTATCGCGCGGTGATCCGGGCCCGCGATACCGCCGAGCTCGTCGCCGGCCTGGATGCCGTCTACCGCGGCGTCGAGCACCCCCTGGTGGCCCGGTCGCACCAACCCGAGGCCGCTCGCACCGCTTTCGTGTTCCCGGGCCAGGGGAACCAGTGGCCCGGCATGGGAGCCGAGCTGCTCGGCCTCGCGGCTTACCGCGCCGAGGCGGACCGCTGCCATGACGCCTTCTTGCGTGCCGGGCACGCTTCGCCGCTGAGCTACCTGCGCGGCACCGATGACGCCGACCCGGTGGTGGTGCAGGCCGCCCAGTTCACCCACGCCGCGGCACTGGCCGCCACCTGGCGGCACTTCGGCGTGCTGCCCGACATCACCGTCGGGCACAGCCTGGGGGAGCTGGCCGCCGCCTACACCGCCGGCGTGGTGGATTTGGATGCCGCCGTGGCGGTGGTCGCCGCACGGGCACAGCTGACCGACCTGCTGGCCGCCGACGCACCGGTCCGGTTCGGCATGGCGATGATCGCCCTGAACGCCGACGCCGCCGCCGACATGATCGCCGCCACCCCCGGGTGGCTGGAGCTGTCGGTGGTCAACGGCCCCGAATCGGTGGTCGTCTCCGGCGAATTACCGGCGATACAGCACATTCTGGAGTGCGCCGGCCGGCGCGGAGTCTTTGCCCGCGAACTGCCGGTGCGCTATCCGGCGCACACCAGCGCCCTGGAGCCGCTGCGAGACCAGTTGACCGGGAAGCTTCCAGACGCTCAATTCCACAGCGCCCCGGTGGAATTCATCGGATCGGTGTACGGCGGTCCGATCCCGCTCGCGGCAACGTTCCGCCAGTACTGGTTCGACAATCTGCGCCGGCAGGTGCGGTTCGACCTGGCCGCCGCAGCCGCGGTGGCGCGCGGGGTAACGACGTTCATCGAGATGTCGGCGCATCTGACCCTGCTGGTGGCGCTCGCGGACTCGGTCGGGCCCGCCCAAGTGCTGGGCAGCACCGAGCGTGACCAGCCGTCCGGCGAGGCGCTGGCAACCAACATCGCAGCCGCGGCGATCGCCGACCCCGGCTACCGCTGGCGCGACTTTGCGCCGGATGCTCCTGCGCTGCTGCGGCATTTCCCGCACGCACCGATGCACACCAACCGGCTGTGGGCAGGCACGGAAACGTCCGCGCCCCGCCACCGCATGCCGGTGGTCATGACCGAACGCTGGCTGCCGTTGACCGAGCCGGGGCGGCGGCCCACGCGGGTGGCCGTCATCGACTATTCCGGGCAATCGCCTGGTCTGACCGCGCAACTCACGGCGGCGCTGGATGCCGAAGTGGTGGACCAGGCCGACGCCGAGTTCCTGCTTCTGGTCGCTCCGCTCGCCGACTCGGTCGATATCACCGCCGCAGCAACCGAGTTCGCCGAGAGCGCGGTCGGTCAAACCGCCGTTCTGCCAGGACAGAACTGCCGCCGGGTATGGCTGGTGACCCGCGGCGCCGAGTATCTCGATGGTGATCCGGCACCGAGCCCAGGTGCCGCGGCGTTGGCTGCGCTGCACCGCAGCGCCGGATTCGACTACCCGGACCACACATTCGCGCACCTCGATCTGCCGGTGCAGCCCACTGCCGCGGACCTGCGTGCCGTGGGTGCCGCACTCTGGCTGACCGACACCGAGGTGGCAGTACGTGCCGGACGCTTGGCGACCCGCCGATTGGTCGAGTCTGTCGAGTCCAAGGCCGCGGCAACGGTGCCCACGGTCCCGGAGAACGTGGTGATCAGCGGCGGTACCGGTGCCATCGGAATGGCCTACGCGGCGTTCTGCGCCGACCACGGCGCCCGCGACATCGTCCTACTCAGCCGCAGCGGGGCCAGCGATGCCATTGCCGCGCAGTTGGATGCGCTGCGTGCGCGTACCGGGGCGCGTATCACCGCGATCCGCTGCGACATAACCGACGACACTGCGATAGCGGCGGTCATCGCGCAGTACCGGCCCGTTCCGGCCGGCCTGCTGGTGCATACGGCGTCGGCAGAAGCTGTGGCCGCATCGCAGATTACGGCCGAGGCGGTGCGGGACGCGTTTGGCGCCAAGGTGATCGGACTGGACAACCTGGCACGGCACTGGCCGCTGGACGCCGACGCACGCGTGCTGGTCTGCTCCTCGGTACTGGCGCTGTGGGGCGGCTCGGGACACGGGCTCTACGCGGCGGCCAACCGGATGGTCGACACGTTGGTGGGACGGCTGCGAGCCCAGGGCCTGGGCGCCACCTCCATCCGCTGGGGACTGTGGCGCAGCGTGGCTGTGGTCAGCGGCGAGGAGAAGGACCGGATCGCCCGAACGGGCCTCACCCCGATGGCCCCGGAGGCCGCGATCACCGCCGGACTTCTTGCCGCGCCGGGCGACCCGGCGATCCTGGCCGCCGATTTCGATCGACTGGCGGTGTTCTTCGACAGCCAGGGCGTTCCCTCGCCGTTCGAGGCATCGCTGACCGCCGCAACGGTGGAGGGGCAGGCCGATCGCCCGATCGGTGAGGTGGTGGCGGACGAACTGGTGACGGTGCTCGGCTTGGAAGGCCCCGACGACATCGACATGCACCGGGCCTTGGTCGATCTCGGCCTGGATTCACTGCTTGCGCTGGACCTGCGCAAGCGCTTGGGGCGGGCCACCGGCCTGCGTGTGGCGCTCGGTCCACTGCTGGCCGGAATGACTGGAGCCCAGCTGACGGCGACGCTGCGTGACGACGCAGCGCCGGCCGCGGCTACGGAAAGGACTGTGTTCACCCATGACTGACGCCGTCGACCAGGCGACCGACGCCAACGAGCTGCGGCTGGAACTGTTGCGCCGTCGACTCGCCGAACGCGGGCTGGCTGCCACGTCGGCATCGGAGCCGGATTCCGGGCCGACCAACGGGTCTGGGCCGCTGACCATGAGTGACGGACAGCGCCGGATGTGGTTCGTGCAGGCGCTTGACCCGGACGGCGCGCTGGCCAACATTTCGGTTTCCTACCGGCTGAACGGCCCGCTGGACGGCGCCCGGCTGCAGGCCGCGCTGGCCGCTGTTGCCGCGCGCCACCCGGTGCTGCGCACCGTCTATTCCGTCGACGACGCGGGCGAACCCCACCCGGTGATCGCCGAGGTCACGCCGGGCTTTGCCACCCACGACCTGTCCGACCTTGCCGAACAGGCCCGGGCGCTGCGGCTGGAAGTACTGGCTCAGCGAGAATTCGGCACCCCGTTCCGGCTGGACACCGATGCACCGCTGCGGCTCACCCTGATCCGGGTTGCACCAGACGAACACATTCTGCTGCTGGTAGCCCACCACATCGCCTGGGATGACGACTCCTGGGCGGTCTTCTTCGCCGACCTCACGGCCGCCTATGCCGACCCGGAACAGTTCGCCACCCGCCCGCCCGTACCGCATCCGGTCGCACCGGCAGGCTCCGGCCACGAAGCGGAGCTGAAGTACTGGCGCACTCTGCTGGCGGACCCGCCGGATCCCCTGGAGCTGCCCGGCCCACATGGCTCGGCGATACCCAGCACGCTGCGCGCCGGATTGTGCACCCGCACCCTGCCCGCCGGGTTGATGTCTGACATCGCCGATCTGGCGCGCAGCAACGGCGCTACGCCCTACATGGTGATCGCCGCGGCGCTGTCCGCTCTGATCCAGCGCTATACCGCCACCGACGACTTCCTCATCGCCTCACCGGTGCTCAATCGCACTGCTGGCACCGAAGGGGCCATCGGCTACTTCGGCAACACCGTGGTGCTGCGTGCCCGGGTCGTCGCCGCGGACCGCTTCAGCGAACTGCTGGCTCGGACCCGAGACGCCGCACTGGGGGCATTCGGCCACCAGGGCATCAACCTCGACCGGGTGGTGCGCGAACTCAACCCGGATCGCCGGCACGGGGGAGTGGAACGACTCACCCGGCTCAGTTTCGGTTTCCGCTCGACACAGGGCGGCGGATTCCAGCCGGATGGGATCACCTGCACCCGGGCCGATTACCGCGGCAAGGTCGCCCAGCTGCCGCTGGGGATCATGGTGGAGGCCGACGCTGACGGCGCTTTGATCGAGGCCGAATACCTGCACGACGTGCTCGACGAGGGATTGGTCGAGCAGTTGCTGCGCCACCTGGTGCAGCTGCTGTCCGCCGCCGTGGCACAGCCCCAGACGACCGTCGGCGAGCTGGACATCCTCGGCGACGACGATCGGGCCTGGCTGGACGCGATTTCCCGCGGACCCGACTTCGTCCCGCCTCCACAGGCGCCGGCCACCCTGGGCTCGCTGGTGGCCGACCGGGCCGCGGCCACCCCGAACGCCATCGCCGTCGTCGACGACCATGGCAAGTACAGCTACGCCGAGATCAACGCGCGCGCCAATCGAATCGCACACCACCTGATCGCGGCCGGCATCGGCACCGAGGACAAGGTCGCGGTGCTGTTCGGCCGCTCGACGGATCTGGTGGTCACCGCCTTGGGTATCGCCAAAGCCGGCGCCGCCTACGTTCCTGTCGACCCCGAATACCCGACGGACCGTATCGAATTCATCCTCGGTGACGCCCGTCCGTCGATCGTGCTGCGTGAACCGCTGACAGCGGACGAGCTGGCCGGCCGGCCCGACACCGACCCGACCGACGCCGAGCGGGTGCGTCCGCTGCGGCCTGAGAATCTGGCCTACCTCATCTACACCTCGGGTTCGACCGGGTTGCCCAAGGGTGTCGAGGTCTCCCACGCCCCGATCACCGAGTACCTGGTCTGGTTCGGCGGCGAGTACGGCATCGACGACACCGACGTTCTGCTGCAGGTCGCCTCGCCGAGCTTTGACGTGTCGATAGGCGAACTGTTCGGCACCCTGGGAAACGGTGCCCGGCTGGTGATTCCACGCCCGGACGGTCTTCGCGACATCGGCTACCTGACCGACCTGCTGCAGCGCGAAGGCGTCACCGCCATGCACTTCGTGCCGTCCCTGCTGGGCCTGTTCCTGTCGCTGCCCGGCGTGAATCAGTGGCGCACCCTGCGCCGCATCCCGATCGGTGGAGAACCGTTGCCGGGCGAACTCGCAGACAAGTTCCACGCCACCTTCGATGCCCTGCTGCATAACTTCTACGGCCCCACCGAGACCGTGGTGAACTCTTCCCGATTCAAGGTGGAAGGACCCCAGGGCAACCGGATCGCGCCGATCGGCAGCCCGAACATCAACACCACCATGTGGCTGCTCGACGACGCCTTGGCGCCGGTGCCGGTCGGAGTGATCGGCGAGATCTACATCGGCGGAACACATGTGGCTCGCGGCTACTTCGACCGTCCCGGACTGACCGCCGAGCGGTTCGTCGCCGACCCGTGGACGCCCGGCCAGCGGCTGTACCGTACCGGGGATCTGGCCCGCCGCAATGCTGCCGGCGACCTGGAATTCATCGGCCGCGCCGACGACCAGGTCAAGGTCCGTGGTTTCCGGATCGAACTAGGCGAGGTGGCCTCGGCCATCTCGGTGGATCCGAGTGTCGGCCAGTGCGTGGTGGTGGTCTCGGACCTTCCCGGGTTGGGCCGCAGCCTGGTCGCCTATCTGACCCCCGCCGGCCCTGGCGCCGGGGAAGATACCGTCGAGATTCCGCGGATCCGGGCCCGGGTGGCCGCGGCGTTGCCGGAATACATGGCGCCGTCCGCGTACGTCGTGGTCGACGACATCCCGATCACCGCGCACGGCAAGATCGACCGCGCTGCGTTGCCCGACCCGCAGCCGATCGAGAGCACGCCCTACCGGGAGCCGCAGACCGACACCGAACACGTGGTGGCGCAACTGTTCGCGCAACTGCTCTCCCGTGACAAGGTGGGTGCCGACGACTCGTTCTTCGACCTTGGCGGTCACTCGCTGCTGGCCACCAAGCTGGTTGCGGCGATCCGGGCCCGTTGCGAGGTGGAGATCGGCATCCGGGAGATCTTCGAGGCCAGCACGGTGGCCCGACTGGCCGCCGCGATCGATCGGGCCCCGGCTGCGCAACCCGACGGGGCCGGGCGACCGCCGTTGGTCGCGGTGCCGCGCTCCGGGAATCTTCCGGTCTCGGCGTCCCAGCTGCGAACCTGGTTCGCCTACCGACTGGACCCGAATGCCACCGGCGACAACATTCCGCTGTCGGCCCGGCTCACCGGGCCCTGCGACACCGCCGCGCTAACCGCCGCGATCGGTGACATGGTGGCCCGCCACGACAGTCTGCGCACCACGTTCCGCGAGATCGACGGTCTGCCGCATCAGGTGATCAATGCGCCCGCGGCGGTACCGGTGACCGAACTGCAGTGTCCCGAAACCGATCCGGGTGCCGTCACGGCGTGGACGCGAGCCCGGCTCGACGAGCAGCGCGCCATCGCATTCGACCTGGAACGGGATTGGCCGCTCCGGGCGGCACTGCTGCACCTGCCCGGCGACGAACGGGTGCTTTCCCTGGTGGTGCACCACATCGCCGCCGACCACTGGTCGGTCGAGGTGCTCTTCACCGACCTACTGATCGCCTACCGATCCCGGGCCGCCGGCTCCGCGCCGGCATGGGAGCCGCCGGCGTTGCAGTACGCGGACTTCGCGCATTGGCAGGGCGAACTGCTGCGTGACGAGTCCGGGTTGATCGAGGCGCAACGCCGCTACTGGATCGAGCAACTGGCCGATCTGGCCGACGACACCGGACCGCGCCCGGACTTTCCCCGCCCCGCCACCGCGAACGGCTCCGGCGACTCGGTCGCATTCAGCGTCCCCCCGCAGGTGCGGGCCGGGCTGGCGGCGCTGGCCCGCGAGACCGGCGCCACCGAGTTCATGGTGGTGCAGTCCGCGGTCGCGGTGCTGATGCATTTGGCCGGCAGCGGCGACGACATCCCGCTCGGCGTACCGATCGCCGGACGCACCGACAACGCACTGGACAACCTGGTCGGGTTTTTCGTCAACATCGTGGTGCTGCGAAACCGGTTGTCCGGCAACCCGACACTGCGCGAGGTCGTCACCCGGGCGCGGGAAGCTGCGCTGGGTGCCTACGCACATGCCGACCTGCCGTTCGACCGGCTGGTGGAGGCCCTCAACCCGGTCCGCACGCTGTCGCGTAACCCGCTGTTCCAGGTGGTGGTCCACGTCCGCGAGGCCGCCGACGTCACCCACGTCATTAACAGGGGAGCCAGCGGTGAGAGCGACCTGGTCTTCCGCACCGTGATGCCCACCTTCGACATCGCCCATGCCGACCTGTCGGTGAATCTGTTCACCACAGCGGACTCCGACGGGGAGGGCTATGACGGACATCTGATCTACCGCACCGACCTCTACGAGCGCGCCACCGTGGCGCGACTGGCCGACTGGCTGGGCCGGGTGCTGGCGACCATGGCAGGCGATCCGGGACGGGCGTTGCGCGACATCAGCCTGGTCGACGAGGAGCAACGCGAGCGCATCCTGCAGCGGTGGAGCCGCGGTGCCGAGATTCCCGCGGGCGATCCGCAAACCATCGCCGACGTGCTGGCGCCCAGCCGCAGCTTCGACAGCGTCGCCGTGCGATGCGCCGGAGCCGAGCTCACCTATCCGCAGCTGCATTCCCGCTCCGACCGGCTTGCCGAGCTGTTGATCGCCGCCGGCGTGGAACCCGGAACCCTGGTGGGTCTGTCGGTGCGCCGTGACCTGGATCTGCCGGTGGCGCTGGTCGGCATCATGAAGGCTGGCGCCGGCTACTTCCCGCTGGACCCGAGCTATCCGAGCCAGCGGCTCGAGTTCATGATCGACGACGTCGCGCCGAAAGTGATCCTGGTAAGCGCTGCCACCCGGGGTGCGATTCCGGCAAGGGACGGTGTCACGCTGCTGTGCCTGGACGACGCCGATGTGCAGGAGGACCTGACCAAAGACGTTGCCGGGGTAAATCTTCCGGTGCCGCACCCCGATGACCCGATGTATCTGGTGTTCACCTCCGGATCCACCGGCATGCCCAAGGGTGTGCTCGGTACCCACCGGTCGATGAGCGCACGCCTGAACTGGCAGATCGCCCACTACCCGGTCACCGGCGAGGACATCCGGCTGGCCCAGTCGTCGATGACGTTCCTGGAAGGCGGCATGGAGATGCTGGCCGGCCTGGCCGCCGGAGCGACGCTGATTCTGGCCGACGACAATGAGTTCCGTAATCCCGAAGCACTGGCACGGCTGATCGTGGACGAGCGGGTGGCTCAGGTGACCGCGGTGGCGAGCCTGATCTCGGTGCTGGTCGACTCTGCACCCGAGGCCGTGCGCGGGCTGCGAAGGCTGGTGTGCAGCGGTGAACCCGTCTCGGCGGACCTGCTGGCCCGGCTGGGCGGGGCGCTGGATCCGAACGCTCAACTGCTCAACAACTTCGGTGCCACCGAAACCTCCGGTGCGGTGGTGCGCGGTGAACTGGAGCCGCCCACACCGAAACTGGGCCGGCCCACGCCCGGGTCGCAGGCCTACCTGCTCGACGACGCACTGCAGCCGGTGCCGCCCGGGGTGGTCGGCGAGGTCTACTACGCGGGCCCGCAGATCGTCCGCGGCTACTGGAAGCGGCCGGGACTGACCTCGACCCGCTTCGTCGCCAACCCGTTCTCCAAGACCGCGGGCGACCGGCTCTACCGCAGTGGTGACCGGGCCCGTTGGACCGTCGACGGAGTACTCGAATTTGTTGGCCGCACCGACCACCAGGTCAAGGTGCGTGGCTTCCGGGTGGAGCTGGCCGAAGTGGAGGCCGCGTTGCGCGGCGCACCGGGAGTGGCGACGGCCGCCGCCCGTACCTGGGACCAGCGCGGTGTCACCACGCTGGCCGGCTACCTGGTACCTGCGACCCCGGTCACCGACGCGGCGGAGTTCATCGCGTCGGTGCGTGCGGCCGTGGCCGCAACGCTGCCCGGCTACATGGTCCCGTCATCGCTGACGGTGCTCGAGGCCATGCCGTTGACGGACTCCGGGAAGCTGAACCGGCCCGCGCTGCCGCAGCCGGCGGTGGCCACGCGCGGCGCTTCGGACCCACCGGTCACCGCCACCGAACAGACCCTGGTCGGAATCTGCGCCGAGCTCTTGGGTGTCGCGGCAATCGGGCGCAGCGACGGCTTCTTCGAGCTCGGCGGCGACAGCATCCTGTCGGTGCAGCTGGCCGCGCGGGCGCGCGCGGCGGGGCTGGACGTCGACCCGCGGATGATCTTCGAGCACCCCACGTTCGCCGAACTGGCCGCCGCCGTCGACGCTGCGGCCGCGGCCGGTGGCACCCCAGCAGCCGCCGACACGGCGTTTGAGCCGATGAGCGTCTCGGGTCTGAGCAGTGACGCACTGGCCGATCTGACTGCGGCATGGGGTGATTCGCCGTGACCGAGACTGCATCTGCGCACAGCACTGCGGCTCCTGCGGCGATCGAGGATGTGCTGGCGCTCTCCCCTTTGCAGCAGGGATTGTTCTCGCTGGCCAAGCTCGCCACCGATGACGGGGGCGGGGTGGACGGTGTCGACGTCTACACCGTGCAGTTCGTCATCGATATCGAGGGCGCCGTCGACCCCGGGCTGTTGCGACGCAGTGCCGAGGCGATGCTGGTCCGCCACGCAAACCTGCGGGCGTCATTCTGGGACGTCGACCTGCCGCACCCGGTGCAGATCATCCCGGCGACAGCAGCTCTTCCGTGGCGTGAGATCCATTCTGCGCCAACTGAATTCGATGAGATCGCGCGTATCGAGCGCACCACGAACTTCGATTTGGCCCGCGGACCGTTGCTGCGTTTCGTGCTGGCCCAGTCCGCCCCCGAGCGGTACCGGCTGATCCTCACCGTGCACCACCTACTGCTCGACGGATGGTCGATGGCGGTGTTCTTCGACGAAATGGTGGCGATCTATCGCGCCGGCGGCGTCGACCCGCTGCCGCCGCCGCGCCCCTACCGCGACTACATCGGCTGGCTGACAAGCCAAGACACTGCCGCCGCGACCCAGCGGTGGCGCGACTACCTGGCCCCGCTCAGCGCCCCGACCATGCTGGCCGGTGGTGAGCGAGCCACGGTGGGCAGCGCCGTCCCGCAGACCCACGAGGTAGCGCTGGACAGCGACGCCACCGCGCGCCTGACCGAGTGGGCCCGTCGGCATGGGCTGACGCTGAACACCGTGCTGCAGTTCGCCTGGGCGGTACTGCTCGGCCGCCTCACCGACCGGACCGACATGGCGTTCGGCGCGGTGGTGTCGGGTCGCCCACAACAGCTCACCGGCGTCGAAACCATGGTCGGCCTGTTCATCAACACCGTCCCGGTGGCCGCGTCGACACCGCCGCGCGCCGAGGTGGTCGCCACCTGCCAAGCGCTGCAACGCGACACCGCGGCCATGCGCGACCTGGGCTACCTGAGCCTGTCGACGGTGCAGCGGGCCAGCGGCAACGCGGTGTTCGACACCCTGCTGGTCTTCGAGAATGCGCCCATCGGCTCGGCGTCGGCGGGGGTCACCACCCCCGATGGGGTGCGCTTCATCCCGGTCACGGTCGAAAGTCTGACGCACTATCCGCTGACCCTGGTCAGCTATCCACCCCGCGACGGTCGGCTTACCGTGCTGCTCGAAGCGATCCCAGATGCGCTGGGGGAGTTATCGGTTCCCGATCTTGGGCAGCGGCTGCTGCAGGTGCTGCGCCAGCTGGCCGACCCGGCGCGGCCCCGCATCGCCGATTTGGACGTGCTGTTGCCCGTCGAGCGGGCCCGCATCGCCGATCCGGCGGTGGACGTGAACCCGCCCACCTCGGTGCCCGCTCTGTTCACCGCGGCCGCCGCAGCGCACCCGGACAGTCCGGCGCTTACCGGCGAGGATCGCAGCCTGACCTACGCCGAGCTGGCGGCCGAAGCCGCCGGTTTGGCGCGGGCGCTGGCCGGGCGGGGGATCGGTCCCGAAGACCGGGTCGCGATAGCACTGCCCCGCTCGCTGGATTCGGTCATCGCGATCCTGGCGGTGCTGCAGGCCGGGGCGGCCTACGTTCCCGTCGACATCAGCCTGCCCGAGGCGCGCATCGAATCGATTCTGCGCCAATCTGGTCCGAAGCTGACGCTGACCGTCGAACTGCTGGCCGAGTTGCGTTCCGAAGACGCTGTGCACATCGCGACTCCGACCGCGATCCACCCCGACTCGGCCGCCTACGTGATCTTCACCTCGGGATCCACCGGAGAACCCAAGGGCGTCGTCGGCACGCACCGTGCGCTGGCGTCGTACTTTGCCGACCACCAGCAACGCATGTACGCGCCCGCCGTGGCCCGCCTGGGCCGGGCGCTGCGCGTCGCGCACGCCTGGTCGCTGAGTTTCGACGCGAGCTGGCAGCCGCTGGTCGGCCTGCTGGGTGGTCAGTGCGTGCACCTGTTCTCCGCCGACGAGATGCGTGATGCCGAGGCGATCATCGACGGTATCCGCCGGCACCGGCTGGACATGATCGACACCTCACCGTCGATGTTCACCCAGCTGTTCGACGCCGGCCTGCTTGATGCCGGCTCGGACCACCGCCTCACCGTGCTGGCGCTGGGTGGGGAGGCGATCGCCCCGCACACCTGGGCACGACTGCGTGCGGCGCCCTCGACGGCGGTCCACAACTGCTACGGACCCACCGAGACCACGGTGGAAGCCGTCGTCGCCGACGTCGCCGACACCGATGTTCCGGTGATCGGAGAAGCGGTGCGGGGCATGAGCGCTCACGTACTGGACTCCGTGTTGCGCGAAGTGCCTGACGGGGTGGCCGGCGAGCTGTACTTGGCTGGCGCCCAGGTCACCCGTGGCTATCTGGGTCGCGCCGGGGCGACCGCGGCTCGCTACGTCGCCGACCCGTTTCGCACCGGCGGCCGGATGTATCGCACCGGGGACCTGGTCCGGCGCCGGACCGATGGCCGCCTGGTCTACCTCGGCCGTGCCGACGACCAGGTCAAGGTGCGCGGCTACCGGGTCGAGATCGCCGAGGTCGAGGCGGCACTGGCCGCGGCCACCGGGGTGACCGGCGCCGCGGTACTGCCCGTGCAGGGGCCGGCCGGAACCCAACTGGCCGGCTTTGTCACCGGCGCGCAGGTGGACACCACCCGGGTTCGCGCCGAGATCGGCGCCCGGCTGCCGTCCTACCTGATACCTGCCCGGATCACCGCGGTGGAATCGATGCCGTTGACCGCCAACGGAAAACTGGACACCGAGAAGTTGGCGGCGCTGCTGGCGCAGTCCGGTCCGCTCGGCGGCGGGGTAGAGCCGGACACCGACACCGAACGGATCCTGGTGGAACTGCTGGCCGAGGTGTTCGCCGGCCCAGAGGGCCCACAGAATGCCGAGGGTTCAGCCCCGGGGGTCGAGAACGATCTGCGTGAGCTGGGTTTGGACAGCATCGTCGCGCTGTCGATGGTGCGGGCGGCCCGCCGGCGCGGCCTGCCGTTGCGTCCGCGGACCATCTTGAGCTGCAACACGATTCGGGACGTGGCCGCGGCCTTGGACCGCGAAGTGGCCGAAGCCGACGAGGCGGCGCAGCGCGACGGTGCGCAGGCGGCCGACGGGCCGATTCCGCTGCTGCCGGCCGGCCGCTGGCTCTACCAATACGGCAGCCCACGCCGATTGGGGCAGGTCGAAGCGATCCGGCTGCCCGACGACACCGACGGCGAGCAGCTGCGGGCTGCCCTGGCCGCGATCGTCGCCGCGCATCCGCTGCTGCACACCCGACTCGACCCGGCCGAGCTGACGCTGTACCCGACCGAGCCCGTCGACGTCCTGACCGAGGTCGCGGTCAGTACGGCCGACCTTTCGGTGGTCACCGAGCACGGCACCCGACTGTTGGAGAGCCTGGATCCGGCGAACGGAGTCATGCTGCAGGCGGTGTGGCTGCGCGAGCCCGACGGCGCGGGAGTGCTGATGCTGTGCGGGCACGTACTGGCACTGGACCCGGTGTCGTGGCAGGTGATCCTCGGTGAACTGCACGCCGCGCTGGCCGGGGCGGATCCGCTGCCGGAGCGCAGCGGCTACCGGCGCTGGGCGAGCGCACTGCACGAGCGTGCGCAGAGCCTGGACACGGTGGACTTCTGGGCCGCCCAGCTGGCCGGCGACGACCCGGATCTGGGTGCTCGGCGAGTCGACCCGGAACGCGATCGCGCCGGCGATCTCACGGTGTCGGTGACCGTCGCCGACCGGGTGCTGACCGCTGCGCTGTTGGCCTTGCCGGTTCCGATGCATGACCTGCTGGTTGCGGCGACCGCGCGGATGGTCACTGCCTGGCGGGCCCGCCGCGGGCAGGCCGGCGCGACGCCGCTGCTGGCCTTGGAGACCCACGGGCGTGCCGAGGAGGTTGTGACAGGTGTCGATACCGCCGACATCGCCGGACTGTTGTCGGCGATCTATCCGCTGCGGGTGGCCCAGGCAGACCCGGCCGGGGTGGCGCGCGCACTGGCGGACATCCCGGGCGGCGGAATCGACTACGGGCTGCTGGCCTATCTGCGTGCCGACACCGCCGACCTGCTGGCGGCTCAGCCGGGGCCCCAGCTGTTGCTGAACTACCTGGGCCGGGTCGATCGGGCCGGGGGCGGGCCGGCGGTGGCTCCAGACCTGATCGCCGGGCTGCCGTCGGTGCCCGAACCCGGCCAGGCGGTACGCCACGAGCTGAGCGTCTTCGCCGCGGTGGCCGACCTCGGGGCGGGGCAGGCGCTGATGACCCAATGGCGCACGTTGCCCGATATCCTCGGCGACGCCGAGATCACGGCATTGCAAGAGCTGTTCACCGACAGCCTGGGCGAGCTGGTGGAGGAACTGCGATGAGCACACTTGCGGTGGTGGGCGCCGGGGCCAAGGCCGTCGCGGTGGCCGCTAAGGCCGCCGCGCTGCGCGAGATGGGCGTCGCCGCCCCGGACGTGGTCGCCGTCGAACGCACCGAGGTCGCCGCCAACTGGCGCGCCGCCGGAGGCTGGACCGACGGTGCGCATCGGCTGGGCACCAGCCCGGAGAAGGACGTCGGCTTCCCGTACCGCTCGGCGCTGGTGGCCGGCCGCAACGCCGAACTCGACGAGCGAATGACCCGCTACGGCTGGCAGTCCTATCTGATCGCCACCGGCCAGTTCGCCGAGTGGGTGGACCGGGGCCGGCCGGCCCCCACCCACTTGCGGTGGAGCCAGTACCTGCGCTGGGTGGCCGATGCGGTGCGGCTCAACGTGATCCCCGGTGAGGTGGAGCGGCTGGGGGTGAACGGCGCCGGTTGGGTGCTGCACACCCGCGAAACCCAGGTCGCCGCAGACGCGGTGATGATCACCGGTCCGGGCCAGGCCGAGAAGTCGATCCTGCCTGGCAATCCGCTGGTGCTCTCCATCGCGCAGTTCTGGCACCGGGCTGCGGCCGACCGGATCAGCGCCGAGCGCGTCGCCGTCATCGGGGGCGGCGAGACCGCCGCATCGATGCTCAATGAGCTGTTCCGGCACCGGGTTTCGACGATCACCGTGATCTCCCCGCAGGTGACGCTGTTCACCCGAGGGGAGGGATTCTTCGAGAACGCGCTGTTCTCCGATCCCACCGACTGGACAGCGCTGACCCTGGCCGAGCGGCGAGATGCGTTGGCCCGCACCGACCGCGGGGTGTTCTCGGCCCGGGTGCAGGATGCTCTGCTGGCCGACGATCGGATCCGTCACCTGCGGGGAAGGGTGGCGCATGCGGTGGCCCGGGACGGCCGAATCCGGCTGACACTGAGCACCAACCGCGGCGGTGAGAACTTCGAGACCGTGCACGGTTTCGACCTGGTCATCGACGGCTCCGGCGCGGACCCACTGTGGTTCGTGTCGCTGTTCGGCCAGGACACCTTGGACCTGCTTGAGCTGGGCCTGGGCGGCCCGCTTTCCGGCGACCGGTTGGCCGAGGCGATCGGGCACGATCTGGCCGTCACTCACGTCACCCCGAAGCTTTTCCTGCCCAACCTTGCCGGGCTCACCCAGGGGCCTGGCTTTCCCAACCTGAGCTGTTTGGGACTGCTGTCCGACCGGGTGCTGGGCGCCCACCTTTCTGCTGCGCCACCGATACCGAGGAGATCCGATGAGCACCAATCCCTTTGACGACGAAAGCGGCAGCTTCTACGTGCTGGTCAATGACGAGGAGCAGTACAGCCTGTGGCCGACGTTCGCCAATGTTCCCGCCGGGTGGCGAGTGGTCTACGGAGGTGAACAGGGCGCCGACCGCGCGGCCTGTGTGGAGTACGTCGAGCAGCACTGGAACGATCTGCGGCCCAAGAGTCTTCGTGATGCCATGGCGGCCGAACGGGGGTAGCCTTGCTCCGGAAACCGTCATTCGGAGGGGGAACCGTGACTGGAAGACTTCTACTGATCGGCGCTTCGGCGCTGGCTGTGATCGGGGTGTCCGGGTTGTTCGGCGGAGGTGTGGCTTCCGCTGAGCCGGCCGCACCGCAGGACTCCGTGGCCGGTGCGCCCATCCCGCTGGAGCCCGCGCCGCCAGTACCGGCCCCCGCCCCGGCGCCGTCCGGCGTGCCGCTGCCCACGACCGGTGAGGTGTCGGGCATGCTGACCAGGCTCAGCGACGCCGGCATCGGCTACAAGGAGAAGGCCGATCTGGTCGAGAACGGCATCACGCAGCACGAGGGGCACGGCCTCGACAGCGAGCTGCGCAGGGCCTACCGCGACGGAGAACTGCCCTACAACTTCGACGTGATCAATGTGGTGCAGACCGGCGAGGGCCAGGGGCTGGCCAACGTCACCGTCTCGGGCCCCAAGATGCCTGCGCCGCAGACCGTCCCGCTGCAGCTCGTCGACCAGGGTCGTTGGGTGCTTTCGCACGACTCGGCCACCCAGCTGATGCAGATCATGGCGGCCCACTAGCCCGCAGAACGGGTCGGTCAGCGGTTGAGGCGGCCGAACATGCCCTTTTGGGCCTTGTAGAGCCGGGGGAATTCGGCGAAGAGCCGGTCGTACACCTCGTGATTGGCGGCTACCGGCTCGAATACGCCGTCGAGCGGGATCAGATCGCGTAGCTCGTCGCGGTGCACGTAGCCCATTCCGATCCCAGCGAACAGCGCCGCGCCCCGCAACTGCGCATTCAGCGGATCGGCCACCCGCTCGCAGGTACGGCCGGTGACGTCGGCGATGATCTGGCACCACAGGTCCGAGCGCGCACCGCCGCCCACGATCCGGATCGGTCCGCCGTTGGGGGTGAACCGATTCACGCACTCGAGCAGCCAGCGGCTGTTGTAGGCGACCCCCTCGAGCACCGCGCGCACCAGATCGGCGCGGGTGGTGGCCAGTGACAGGTTGTGGAACCCGCCGCGGGCACGGCGGTCGTCAACGGGGGAGTGCTCGCCTTTGAGCCAAGGCGTGAAGATCACCCCGTTCGAGCCGGCCGGTGCGCCCGCCGCCAGCGCGGTCAGCGCGTCGTAGTCCAGATCGTCGAACATGGTGTCGCGCAACCATTGCAGTGCGCGGCCGGCGGTGTCCTGGTTGTTGACCAGCAGATAGGACGTCGGGTCGAGGCCCGCGACGGTGGCCAGCTGGTGGAACGCATCGGTCTTCTTGAACGCCACCGGACAGCTGATCCACGACGTGGTGGAAATGGTCAGATGCAGCTCACCTTGGCGCACCGCACCGGAACCCACTGCAGCAGCGTGCAGGTCTGGGGTGCCGGTGACCACCTGGGCCGCAGGCGATATGCCGAGTTCGGCGGCGACCGACGGAGCCACCGGGCCGATGATGGAGCCGGTCGGCACCAGCGGGGGCAGTTTCGCCCGGTCGACACCGGCTAGGCGCACCAGCACATCGTCGTAGTCGAGCACGTCCAGATTGCGGTTGTTGGTGAGCCAGCTGCCCATCATCGAGGCCCGCGATGCCGCCGCTCGTCCGGTGAAACGCATGCCGAGGTAGTCGACCGGCTCCAGCAGCCAGCGGGTGGCCGCGAAGACCGCAGGGTCGCCGTGCTGCAGGTGCAGCATGTGCCCGACCGGGTCGTCGCCGCTGGGCGAGGGGATGCCGCCGTTGCGACGGAGCCAGCTGAGCAGGACCCGTGGTCGGTAGCCGGCTACCCGACCGCCGAATACCTTGCGGCTGTACGGCGCACCGCGGGTGTCCATCCACATCACGCACGGACCCACCGGACGTCCCTCGGCGTCGACCGGGATGGTGCTGGCCCACTGCCCGGTGATCGACACCCCGGCTACCCGCTCACCGCGTATCCCGCTCTCGGCCAGCCCGCGTTTGGTGGCGTCGCGGATGATCTCCCACCACAGGCCCGCGTCTTGGGTGGCGGCACCGCCCGGGCCGTATTCGGTCGAGACGGCAGTGAGGTCCGACCACAGCACGGCGCCGTCCAACGACACGAAACCGACTTTAGGGCCGCCAGTGCCAAGGTCAACGGCCAGAACGACGCGGTCCGAACTGGTCATACGGGCGGCAGCGACTGCTGGGTGTCGAGGATGTGTTCCATGAACCCTTCGATGAAATGAGCCGCCTCATCGGTCATCCCGCCGGGGACACCGCCATAGACCGCAGCGCTGACCGGCGCCTCGCCCGCAGCGGTCTTCTTCTTGGCGTACTCGACCGCGTCGTCGAGGTCGGCGGCGAATGCCTCCGCCACGCCGGGCTGGGTCTGGGGCCGGGTGACGGCCATGTGGATGGAGTTGGGGTACTGCTGGCCGTTGAAGCGCCAGCCCTTGGGCTTCATCGCGTCAGCGACGTGGTAGATGTCGAATTCGTCGGAGCGGAAGCTGAAGCAGAACGTTGGTGAGCCCAGGATCATCAGCTCGGGGTGGCTGCGCACGGCATCCTGCATGGCCGATGCCGTCTCGAGGATCGCCTTGGCGTAGGCCCGGTAGCCTTCCCTGCCCAGCTGCACCATCGACGCCCACGCGGCGGCGATCAGCCCACCCGAGCGGGAGCCCTCGATTCCCGGCGAGTGGTATTTGCCGCCGGACCACTCCGGCAGGTAGAAGTATTGCGCGTTGCGGTAGGCCTTGTCGCGAAACAGCAGGGTGGAGGCGCCCTTCAACGAGTAGCCGTACTTGTGGTTGTCCGCGGAGATACTGGTGACCCCGGGAACCCGGAAATCGAACAGCGGGACGTCATAGCCCAGCTCCTGGGCGAAGGGCAGGACGAACCCGCCCAGACAGCCATCGACGTGCAGGCCCACTCCGTGCTGCAGGGCGAGCTGCCCCAGTTCAGGAATCGGGTCGACGGTGCCGTAGCCGTAGTTGCAGGCCGAGCCCATGATCGCGATGGTGTTCTCGTCGATGTTGTTGGCCACCCAGTCGACGTCCACCTGGGTGGTCTGCGGATCGATGGGCGCCCTGCGCATCTCGATGCCGAACAGATGGCAGCCCTTGTCGAAGGCCGGGTGACCGGTTTCGGGCTTGATGAAATTCGGCCGGGTGATGCCCCGGTGCTTGGCGGCGTGCTCGCGGTAGGCCAGCAGTGCGTGGATGATGCTGCCGGTGCCGCCGGTGGTGACCATGCCGACCGGTTCGGTGTCGGTGATGGCCTCGGCGTGCATCAGATCCAGTGCCATCGCGATGATTTCGCCCTCGAACTTGGTCGCCGACGGGCATATGTCGCGCTGCAGCACGTTCACATGGGCGAACAGTCCGAACGCCTCATCGAGAAAGCGGTAGTGCTCGTGGTCACCGCAGTACATGGTCCCGGACACCTTGCCGGTTTCCCAGGTGGGGTCCTCAGCCTGCGCCATCTCACGCAACTCCGCGAGCACTTCGTCACGCGGCCGGCCCTGTTCGGGCAGCGTGCGGTTGACGGTGAAGCGGTCCGTGTAGGGAAAGTCGGACATGGTGAGAGCAGATCCTCCATCTTGAGGACCCCCGGGTCACAAACCCCGAGGGATCATCGTCTTGTTGTTCGCACGCGCAATAGCAGAGCTAACCACGGGTGGCCGACGCGGCGTCACATCACGTGCCGCCCGCCCCCGTCGGTATCACGCCGACCGTCCCACCGCGGGCCCGCAGTGAATTGCCTGAATTCATGATCTCCTGCGTGTCCGAATGCCGGCTGCGGATGGGTAGCAAGAATTGCCATGATATTTGTTCAATGGCCGTGGGCCGATAATCTCAAATCGCGTGCGAGAATTCCAACACCAAAAACGGCAACATTGACATGATTTTGTTGTTAATCGGGTGTTGGTTGGGGAATGCGCGATGCTAGGCCACGCCCAGGCTGTCCAGCACCGCTGAGTGCAGCAGGGCGTTGGTAGCCACCGCGCTGCCGCCGTGCGGGCCGGCGGTGCCGCTGAGGTCGGTGAACGTGCCACCCGCCTCACGGACCAGGATGTCCAGGGCCGCCATATCCCACAGTGACAACGAGGGCTCGACAACGATGTCGACCGCGCCCTCGGCGAGCAGGCAATGGGCCCAGAAATCGCCGTAACTGCGCGTTCGCCACACGGTGTCGGTCAGATCCAGGAAGCGCTGACGCAGTCCGAGGTGCGCCCACTGCTTGAGTCCGGCGAACGACAGGCTCGCCGAGCCCAGGTCTGCCACCGCGGAGACCGATAGTCGCCTCGGCGCCGCCCCGCCGACCGCGGCAAATGCGCCCAGGCCATCGCCGGCCCACCACCGCCTGCCCAGCGCGGGGGCGCTGATCGCACCGACGCGCGGCACGCCGTCGTCGAGCAGGGCGATCAACGTGGCCCACACCGGCACCCCGCGCACGAAGTTCTTGGTGCCGTCGATCGGATCGATGACCCACTGGCGGCCGCTGAAGATCGCACTGCCGCCGAACTCCTCGCCCAGCACGTCGTCGTCGGGCCGATCGCGTGCCAGGACGTCACGCAGCGCGACCTCCACCGCGCGGTCGGCGTCGGTGACCGGAGTGAGGTCCGGCTTTGTGTCGATCCGCAGGTCCAGTGCGCCGAACCGGTCCATCGTCATGGCGTCGGCCACGTCCGCCAGGCTCAGCGCCAGGGTCAGATCGTCATTGATGGATTCCGCTGCAATTCCCACAAACGGGGGACAGTACCACCGAGTTGAGGTTTTCCGTGTTCGCCGGCGAAATGACCGAATTAGGGAATCGCGTCGCCGGTATGGAAAAATGGGGGGCGCGAGTTGTTTTTCTTCGCCCGACTCAAATCGGCATAACGGCAATTCCTTGCCGCACCTGGGTGCCGCCGTCGATGCGATCAGGGAATCCCGGCTGAGGGGAAGGGGCCTGCGATGACCACGTACACGCAGACGCTGGCCGGCACCACCTACCGGTTCGACGGGCTGATTGACCTCCTGGCCAAGGCCACCCCGCGCCGGTCCGGCGACGAACTGGCCGGCTGCGCCGCCGCCAGCGACGCCGAACGAGCCGCGGCGCAATGGGCGCTGGCCGACGTCGAGCTGGACACTTTCCTGCATGACCTGGCGTTGCCCTACGAGACCGACGAGGTCACCCGGCTGATCATCGATCGCCACGACCGCGAGAGCTACCGGGCGGTGTCCCATCTGACCGTCGGTGGTCTGCGGGACTGGCTGCTGGAGGTGGCGGCGACGCCGACAGCGGCCGACACCCTGCGTCGAGTCGGGCCCGGGCTGACTCCCGAAATGGTGGCCGCGGTCAGCAAACTTATGCGGAACCAGGACCTGATCGCGGTGGCGCGATCGGTACGGGTCACCAGCGCGTTTCGCACCACGCTGGGATTGCCGGGCCGCCTGGCCACCCGGCTGCAGCCCAACCATCCGACCGACGATCCCCGGGGTGTCGCCGCGGCCACGCTCGATGGGTTGCTGCACGGATGCGGCGATGCGGTGATCGGCATCAACCCGGCCACCGACTCGCCGCAGGCCACCGCCGACCTGCTCTACCTGCTCGACGACATCCGGCTGCGCTACCAGATCCCGACGCAGTCCTGCGTGCTCTCGCACGTGACCACGACCATTGAGCTGATCGAGCGGGGCGTCCCGGTGGATCTGGTGTTCCAGTCGATCGCCGGCACCGAGGGCGCCAACCGCAGCTTCGGTGTGAGCCTCGATCTGCTGCGTACCGCCAACGAGGCCGGGCGGTCGCTGCAGCGCGGGACCGTCGGGGACAACGTCATGTATTTCGAGACCGGCCAGGGTTCGGCGCTGAGCGCGCACGCCCACCTGGGCAGCGGTGGCCGGCCGGTCGATCAGCAGACCCTGGAGACCCGGGCCTACGCGGTGGCCCGCGAATTCTCACCGCTGCTGGTCAACACCGTGGTCGGGTTCATCGGACCCGAATACCTCTACGACGGCAAACAGATCGCTCGGGCCGGGCTCGAGGACCACTTCTGCGGCAAGCTGCTCGGGCTGCCGATGGGGGTGGACGTCTGCTACACCAACCACGCCGAAGCCGATCAGGACGACGTGGACACCCTGCTCACGCTGCTCGGCGTCGCCGGGTGCAACTTCGTCATCACCGTCCCCGGAGCCGACGACGTGATGCTGGGCTACCAGAGCATGTCCTTTCACGACGCGCTCTATGCGCGACGAGTGTTGGGCCTGCGCCCCGCGCCCGAGTTCGAGACCTGGCTACAGGGGATCGGTATCGCCGATGAGTCCGGCCGGGTGCTGCCCAGTGCGGTGGAGCGCTCGCCGTTGCGGTCGCTGGCGGCACCGGCATGAGCGCCTTGCATTCGAAGCCGCCGGGTTCTTGCGGCGGTCCCAGCTTCGGCTCTCCTTCGTCGAGCCTCGCTGAACCGCCGGGTTCTTGCGGCGGTTCCAGCTGCGCCTCTCCTTCGTCGAGCCTCGCTAAACCGACTGAGTCGCAGGACCTCTGGCAGGACCTGCGCCGCCACACCCAGGCGCGGATCGGGCTCGGGCGTTCCGGCGACGCCCAGCCGACCCGCAGCGTGCTGGAGTTCCGGGCGGCGCACGCCCTGGCCCGCGATGCGGTGCGCCAACCATTCGACGTCGGGCGGCTGGCCCAGAGGGTGGCCGGCGTAGGGCTCGGCGAGCCCGTGGCGGTGACCAGTCGAGCGAGCAGTCGCGAGGAGTATCTGCGGCGCCCCGACCTTGGTCGCCTGCCCGATGATTTGACTGAAATCCCATGCAGTACAGCGCAGGTGGGCTTCGTGCTGTGCGACGGACTGTCCCCGGCGGCGCTGACCGAACACGGTGTTGCGTTACTGCGCGCGCTGACCGATGTGGTGGGTGCTCACCGCACTATCGCCGCACCGGTGATCGCCACCGGGGCCCGGGTAGGGCTCGGCGACCATATCGGCCAGGCGATGGGCGTGCAGACCGTGGTGGTGCTGATCGGTGAGCGACCGGGATTGTCGGTGGCCAGCAGCCTCGGGCTGTATCTGACACACCAGCCGCGGCCGGGACGCACCGACGCCGAACGCAACTGCGTGTCCAACGTGCATCCTCCGGACGGTCTGGGCTACCTCGAGGCGGCCCGCGTCGTCGACGCCCTGATCACCGGTGCGCGCAGACTCGGTCGATCAGGAGTCGACTTGAAAGCCACCTCGGTGGCTGCGCTCGACGGGCCAGGTTCATGCGGCGATCCCGGCTTCGCCTCGCCTCCGGCGAGCCTCGTTTAACCGCTGCGGCTCGATCGAACCGGTCTCGACGGGCTGTTCTGTACTGACACGCTTGCTGGAGTCATTACGGCGCCCCGCTTCGCCGGCTCCGACGCGCTTGCAATGGCCTGCAGGAGTGTCGAACGACTGGCTGCGGTGGGGTAGTCGGGGTAGCAGGGCGATTTGGACCTTGAAGTCTTCGTGTTGACGTGGCAGCTGGGCCGTGTCGTCACCAGGTACCGGCGTTGTCGGTGGGCCGTGGAAACCAAACCAACAAAGTTGTTCGACACGCTTTAAGATCGGGCACCATAGACATCAACACGCGAAAGTTGCGCCACTTCGTGGTGGCTGCTGAAGAACTGCACTTCAGTCGGGCGGCAGCGCGTGTCTTCCTGGCGCAGCAGGCACTGAGCCGCCAAATCAAAGAACTCGAAGACGAACTCGGCGTCAAGCTGTTCGAACGGACCACCCGCAACGTGGCGCTCACGCCCGCCGGCGAGGTCTTCCTGGAGGGAGCGCGCACCGTCTTGGCCGCACTGGACGGTGTGGCCGCCGCCGCCCAACAGGCAGCGCGCGGGGTGGTGGGCACGCTGCGGCTGGGCTACGTACCGGGCGCCGCGCTCGAACTGACCGCACCGATCCTCGCCGAGTTCCGGGAACGTCACCCCGAAGTCACCATCGAGATGCGGGAATTTCAGGTCAGCGATCCGTCGGCCGGGTTGGCGTCGCGGGCCACCGATGTGGCATTCCTGCGGCTGCCGCAGAGCACGCCGAACATCAGCACCGAGATCCTGGCAGTCGATCCCGTCGTCGCGATGGTGTCGACCTCGCACCGGCACGCCAGACGGAAGTCGGTGTCGGTGCGGGACCTTCTCGACGACCCGATCACCCAGTCGTCCAGCGTCGACCAGGCCCATCACGCGTTCTGGAGCCTGGCTGCGGCGCGGACCGCTGCGACGAAGGTGCACGTGGTGCGCTCCGATTCGATCACCGAGGAGGCGCAGGTGGTGGCCGCCGGAGCGGCCATCGCCATCACCGGTGCGGCGGCCGCGCACTTCATGCCGTTGAGCGGGGTCCGGTTCCTGCCGATCGACGACTGGCCCGGCTCGGCCATCGCGGTGGGCTGGACCGACGGCGAGCCGTCGCCGCTGGTCTCCCGCTTCGTCGACGTCGCCTGTTTGGTGCGGGACAGGGAGCGGGACATCGTGCACGGCATCGAGCACCGGCTGTTGGCGGGTTCACCGTAAAATCGAGGACGGCCGTAGCTGTTCGAAGCAGGAGGTGAGCACCCGTGGGCGTGGCTGATGATCGCCGCCTCGAGGTACTGCGTGCCATCGTCGCGGACTTCGTTGCCACCAAGGAGCCGATCGGCTCCAAAGCCCTGGTCGAACGGCACAACCTGGGGGTTTCGCCGGCCACCGTCCGCAACGACATGGCCGTGCTGGAGGCCGAGGGGTACATCGCCCAACCGCACACCAGTTCCGGGCGGGTGCCCACCGAGAAGGGCTACCGGGAGTTCGTCGACCGGATCGACGACGTCAAGCCGCTGTCGGCCGCGGAGCGCCGGGCGATTCTGTCCTTCCTGGATTCCGGTGTCGATCTCGATGACGTGCTCCGCCGCGCGGTGCGCACCCTGGCGCAGCTGACCCGCCAGGTGGCCGTCGTGCAGTACCCGACCCTGTCGGTGTCGACGGTGCGCCACCTCGAGGTGATCGCGCTGACCCCGGCGCGGCTGCTGCTGGTGGTCATCACCGACTCCGGCCGGGTCGATCAGCGCATTGTCGAACTGGGCGAACCGATCGACGAGCATCAGCTCAGCCAGCTGCGGGAGCTGCTCGGCGCCGCGCTGGAGGGCAAGCGGATCTCGGCAGCCTCCACCGCGGTCGCCGAACTCGCCGGGCACCTCGACGGGCGCAGCGGGCTGTCGCCCGGCCTGGCCAACGCGGTGGGTCGCTCGGCGACCGTGCTGCTGGAATCGTTGGTCGAGCACCGCGAGGAGCGCCTGCTGCTCGGCGGCACGGCCAACCTGACCCGCAACGCCGCCGACTTCGGCAGTTCACTGCGGTCGGTGCTGGAAGTTCTCGAAGAGCAGGTTGTGGTGCTGCGGCTGCTCGCCGTGCAGCAGGAAGCCGGTAAAGTCACGGTGCGCATCGGTCACGAGACCGAGGCTGAGGAGATGGCCGGCGCCTCGATGGTGTCCACCGCTTACGGGTCGCTGGGCACCGTCTACGGGGGCATGGGGGTGCTGGGTCCCACCCGGATGGACTATCCGGGAACGATCGCCAGTGTTGCAGCTGTTGCTATGTACATCGGTGAAGTGCTCGGGGCTCGCTAATCTCCGGCTGGCAGAAGTTGGGAAGGGCTAGGCGTGGCACGCGACTATTACGGCTTGTTGGGCGTCGATAAGGACGCGACCGACACCGAGCTCAAGCGCGCCTATCGCAAGCTGGCGCGCACCTACCACCCCGACGTCAACCCCGACGAGGCGGCGCAGGCCAAGTTCAAGGAGATCAGCGCCGCCTACGAGGTGCTGTCCGACCCGGAGAAGCGCCGCGTCGTCGATCTCGGCGGCGACCCGTTGGAGAGCGGCGGCGGCGGTAACGGCTTCGGTGGCGGTTTCGGTGGCGGTTTTGGGGGCCTCGGGGACGTGTTCGAAGCGTTCTTCGGCGGCGGGGCAGCTTCGCGCGGCCCGATCGGACGGGTCCGGCCGGGTTCGGACTCGTTGCTGCGCATGCGCCTGGACCTCACCGAGTGCGCAACCGGGGTGACCAAGCGCGTCACGGTCGACACCGCGGTGCTGTGCGACCGCTGCCAAGGCCGCGGAACCCACGCTGACTCGCGCCCCATGACGTGTGACACCTGCCATGGCCGCGGCGAGGTGCAGAGCATGCAGCGCTCGCTGCTGGGCCAGGTCATGACCTCGCGGCCCTGCCCCACCTGCCGCGGCGTCGGAGAGGTGATTCCGGACCCGTGCCACCAGTGCGGTGGCGACGGCCGGGTGCGCTCGCGCCGTGAGATCAGCGTCAAGATCCCGGCTGGAGTCGGCGACGGCATGCGCGTGCGGCTGGCGGCCCAGGGCGAGGTCGGCCCGGGTGGGGGACCGGCCGGTGACCTCTACGTCGAGGTGCACGAGCAGCCTCACGACATCTTCGCCCGCGACGCCGACGACCTGCACTGCCACATCTCGGTGCCGATGGTCGACGCGGCGCTGGGCACCACCGTGACCGTGGACGCGATCCTCGACGGTGCCACCGACATCACCATCCCGGCCGGCACCCAACCGGGGGCCACCATCGTGCTGCGCGGCCACGGCATGCCGCAGGTGCGGACCGGTGTGCGCGGTGACCTGCACGCTCACATCGAGGTGGTGGTTCCCGAGCGCCTCGACAGCCACGACACCGACCTGCTGCGCAAGTTCAAGCAGCACCGCGACCGCGAGATCGCCGAGGTCCGCTCGGCGCACACGCAGAACAGCGGCGGGCTGTTCAGCCGACTGCGCGAAACCTTCACCGGCCGCTGAGCCCGCGGTGGCAGGCCTGTTCTATGTCGACGCGCTGCCCGAGGTGGGTGCGCTGGCCGTGCTCGGTGGCGACGCCGGGTTCCATGCCGCGACGGTGCGCCGGATCCGGCCCGGTGAGCAGCTGACCCTCGGTGACGGCGCCGGGCTGGTGGCGCAATGCCAGGTCGAAGAGGTCGACCGCGGTGGGCTGCGGGCCCGGGTGCTGGAGCGTTCCCAGTTCGCGCCGCCGGCCCCACCGGTGACCGTGGTGCAGGCGCTGCCCAAATCCGAGCGTTCCGAGCTGGCGATCGAGCTGGCCACCGAGGCCGGCGCCGACGCTTTCATGGCGTGGCAGGCCGACCGGTGCGTGGCCCGCTGGGACGGCCCGCGAGCCGATAAGGGACTGCGGCGCTGGCAGGCGGTGGCCCGAGCGGCCGCCGGGCAATCCCGCCGGGCCCACATTCCGCCGGTGGATGGGGTGCTCAGCGACGCCGAGCTGGTGTCGTGGGTGCGCGACCAGGTGGCCGCCGGCACGACCGTGCTGATGCTGCACGACGCGGCCGGCGTCGCCTTGGCCGACGCGGTGGAGCCCACCGCCGCGGCATTGGCGCTGGTGGTGGGCCCCGAGGGCGGGATCACCGAGGCGGAGCGGACAGCGCTGACCGGCGCTGGTGCCGTCGCCACCCGGCTCGGTCCTGCTGTGCTGCGCACCTCGACCGCGGCGGCAGTCGCGCTGGGCGCGCTCGGGGTGCTGACGCCGCGCTGGGGGAGTGAATAGCCGGGCGGCCTCGGTGCCGTCGCTGAGCATCAGCGACGGCTACGCGGTGTATCGCGGCCCGGTGGGCGGCGGCGGCCCGATTCACCGTCACGGGGCCTTCCAGATCGTGGTGGCCGGGCGAGGCGAAGTGACGATGGTGGATCTCTCCGGCAGCTGCCATCAGGCCGCCGCACTGGTGGTGTCACCGATGGCGCCGCACCGCATCCTGGCCATCCGCGACCTGATCACCTACTTCATCGAGCCGCATTGCCTGTTCGCCGATCGGTTGCGGCAACGCTACGACGCCGGGATCGCCGCAGCCCCCGAGCTGGGCGAGCTGCGCGAGCCCGATGTCGCAGCCGCCTGCCGGGGCCAGTCGGAGGAGCTGGATCCGCGCCTGGTGTCGGCGCTGGCCCTACTGGCCGACAGCAACATCACGATGCCGAGCCTGGCTGCCGAGATTGGCCTCTCGCCGCAGCGCCTGCGCGCGCTGGCGCGCCGGGAACTGGGGATGCCGCTGGCCCGCTGGCGGGTCTGGTCGCGGCTGCGTCGCGCCGTCGAAGCCCTGCAGTCGGGCATGCCGTTGGCCGACGCCGCCATTGCCGCGGGGTTTGCCGATCAGGCCCACTTCACCCGCCAGATGCGGGAGATGATGGGCCTGACGCCGTCGGTGGTGCTGAACGCCCTCGTGTGATCACTGTTTGCGGGCGGTATAGATCGAGATCGTTCCGTTGATGGTGGCCACCACGTCGGCTTCGCGAACCTCGGTGAAGCCGGCGGCCGAAATCAGCTCCGGGAGAACACCATCGGCATTCGGTTGGGTATCGGTCTTGCCGTCGGCGAACTGGACGAACCGAAACGCCAGGCGCATCAGCGGCGTCCGTTGCAACCCGAAGTCGGCGATCACCAGCCGCCCGCCCGGCCGCAGCACCGCGAACATCGACGCGAGGATGGCGCGCTTGATGTCCATCGGACATTGGTGCAGTACCAGAGAAGACGTCACGCCGTCCATCGATTCCGCGCCCACCGATGCCACCAGGTCGTCGCCCATCCCGGTCAGCCAGCGGACCCGGCCGGCTGACTCGGACTCCGCATCCTTTTGCCGCGCCACCGCCAGGATCTCCGGATCGGGGTCCAGGCCCACGATGTTCGCCTGCGGCTCCACCCGAGCGGCCAGCAGCGCCAACGAACCGGTGCCGCAACCCACGTCGAGAATCGTGTCGCCGGGACGCGGCGCCAGGTGCATGACGGTCAGGCCTCGCCACAGCCGCTCGCGCGTCAGCGCCACCACGTAGTCGAAGAACCGGGCCGGCGCCAGGCGGCCCAGGGCAGGGGTGAAGGTTTCCTCGCTCATACCCGGCAGTTTCGCGCGCGCGGCACCGCCTCGTCTTGAACGAACCGCTCATCGGTGACGGTAGGCGGTAGACTCAAGCGTCCGACTCATCGTCGTACCCACGGCACAAACCCCCAGGAAGCAGGCATCGGAAACCCCGTGACGCCCCGCGATACCCCCGCTGCCGGGCCGGCCTCGCAGGTTCGCAGCAGCGTCGATATTCCACCCGACCTGGTCGTGGGCCTGCTGGGTTCCGCAGATGAGAACCTGCGCGCCATTGAACGCCTGCTCAGTGCCGACCTGCATGTGCGCGGCAATGCCGTCACCATCTCCGGAGCGCCGGCCGATGTCGCCCTGGCCGAACGGGTGCTCTCCGAGCTGGTGGCGATCGTGGCCGGCGGGCAGTCCCTGACGCCCGAAACGGTGCGGCACAGCGTCGGGATGTTGGTGGGCACCGGCAACGAATCACCCGCCGAAGTCCTCAGCCTCGACATCTTGTCGCGGCGCGGTAAGACCATCCGGCCCAAGACGCTCAACCAGAAGCGTTACGTCGACGCCATCGATGCGCACACCATCGTCTTCGGTATCGGGCCGGCCGGCACTGGCAAGACCTATCTGGCGATGGCCAAGGCGGTCAAAGCGCTGCAGACCAAACAGGTCACCCGCATCATCCTGACCCGGCCGGCGGTGGAAGCCGGTGAGCGGCTGGGGTTTTTGCCCGGCACCCTGAGCGAGAAGATCGACCCGTATCTGCGCCCGCTGTATGACGCGCTGCACGACATGATGGACCCGGAGCTGATCCCCAAGCTGATGAGTTCCGGTGTCATCGAGGTGGCGCCGCTGGCCTACATGCGCGGCCGGACCCTCAATGACGCGTTCATCATTCTCGACGAGGCGCAGAACACCACCGCCGAACAGATGAAGATGTTCCTGACCCGGCTGGGCTTCGGCGCCAAGATCGTGGTCACCGGTGACGTCACCCAGATCGACCTGCCCGGCGGGGCGAGATCCGGGTTGCGGGCCGCCGTGGACATCCTTGACGACATCGACGACATCTACGTCGCCGAGCTCACCAGCGTCGACGTCGTGCGGCACCGGTTGGTGTCGGAGATCGTCGACGCCTACGCCCGCCATGAATCCGAACAGGTCCAGCCGGGGCTGGCCATGAACCGAGCGTCGCGGCGCGCATCGCAAGGCAGGTCACGCCGATGAGCATTGAGGTCTCCAACGAATCCGGTCTCGACGTCTCCGAGGTCGAGCTGGTCAGCGTCGCCAAATTCGTGCTGGCCAAGATGGACGTCAATCCAGGGGCCGAGCTGTCGATGGTGCTGCTGGATACCGCCGCGATGGCCGACCTGCACATGCGCTGGATGGACCTGCCCGGGCCCACCGATGTCATGAGCTTCCCGATGGACGAGCTGGAGCCCGGCGGCCGCCCGGACGCTCCCGAGCCCGGGCCATCGATGCTCGGCGACATCGCATTGTGCCCGGAGTTCGCCGCCGAGCAGGCCGCGGCGGCCGGGCATTCCCTGGGCCAGGAGCTGGCGCTGCTCACCGTGCACGGCGTGTTACATCTGCTCGGCTACGACCACGCCGAGCCGGACGAAGAAAAAGAGATGTTCGCCCTGCAGCGCCGCCTGCTCGAGGAGTGGGTCGCCGACCAGGTGGAGACCTACCGGGCCGAGACCCAGAGCGAGAAGGACCGCCGACTCCTCGACAAGTCCAGGTATTTCGACGAATCGTGACCGGAACACCGCTGCTACTCGGCGTGATTGCGCTGATCGGTCTGGGTGGGTTGTTCGCGGCGATCGACGCCGCGGTCAGCACCGTCTCGCCGGCACGGGTGGAGGAACTGGTCCGGGCGAAACGGCCCGGTGCGGTCTGGTTGGTCAAGCTGATGGCCGAACGTCCTCGCTACATCAACCTGGTGGTGTTGTTGCGGATCACCTGCGAGGTCACCGCGACCGCGCTGCTGGTGTATCTGCTGAGCGCGGTGCTCGGCCTGGACTGGGGACTGTTCGCGGCCGCGGCGGCCATGGTGGTGGTCAGCTTCGTGGTGATCGGGGTGGGGCCGCGGACTCTGGGCCGGCAGAACGCCTATTCGATCGCGCTGGCCGCAGCGCTTCCGCTGCAAGTCTTGTCGGTGTTGCTGGCCCCGATCAGCCGCGTGCTGGTGGTGTTGGGTAACGCGCTGACCCCGGGGCGCGGGTTCCGCAACGGGCCGTTCGCCTCCGAGATCGAGCTGCGCGAAGTGGTCGACATGGCGCAGCAGCGCGGGGTGGTGGCGGCCGACGAGCGCCGGATGATCCAGTCGGTCTTCGAGCTCGCCGACACCCCGGCCCGCGAGGTGATGGTGCCGCGCACCGAGATGGTCTGGATCGAAAATGACAAGACCGCCGGGCAGGCCACGTCTTTGGCGGTGCGCAGCGGGCATTCCCGCATTCCGGTGATCGGCGAGAACGTCGACGACATCCTCGGTGTCGTCTACCTGAAAGACCTTGTCCAGCAAACCTATTACTCGGTCACCGGAGGGCGGGACACCACGGTGGCGCAGGTGATGCGCCCGGCGGTCTTCATGCCCGATTCCAAGGCGCTCAACGCGCTGCTGGAAGACATGCAGCGCAGTCGCTATCACATGGCCCTGCTGGTCGACGAATACGGCGCCATTGCGGGTCTGGTCACCATCGAGGACGTTCTGGAGGAGATCGTCGGCGAGATCGCCGACGAGTACGACCAGGGCGAAGTCGCCCCGGTGGAGGAGCTGGACGGCAACCGATTTCGGGTCTCGGCGCGGCTGCCGATCGAAGACGTCGGGGAGCTCTACGGGGTGGAGTTCGACTCCGGTCTCGACGTCGACACGGTCGGTGGGCTGCTCGCGCTGGAGCTGGGCCGCGTTCCGCTGCCGGGTGCCGAGGTAGTGTCACACGGCCTGCGCCTGCGGGCCGAAGGCAGCCGCGACAGCCGCGGGAGGGTGCGGATCGGCACGGTTCTGGTCAGCCCCGTCGAACCCACCGGCGAGGAGGCCGCAGTTGAGCAGTGACGCACACGTTGTGCGCGCGTCGAACGTGCGCCCAGCGCGACAACGCATCCGAAATCTCACGCTGAGAACACGTTCGGCGAAAGGCGGCTCGTGACCGAGTTCCATTCCGGCTTCGTATGTTTTGTCGGCCGGCCAAACACCGGCAAATCGACGCTCACCAACGCCCTGGTGGGTGCGAAGGTGGCGATCACCTCGAACCGCCCGCAGACCACCCGGCACACCATCCGCGGCATTGTGCACCGCGATGACTTCCAGATCATCCTGGTCGACACCCCCGGCCTGCACCGTCCCCGGACGCTGCTGGGCAAGCGGCTGAACGAATTGGTCAAAGACACCTATTCCGAGGTCGACGTCATCGGCTTGTGCATTCCCGCTGACGAGGCCATCGGGCCGGGGGATCGCTGGATCATCGAGCAGATCCGTGTCGTCGCACCCAGAACCAAGCTGGTTGTGGTCGTCACCAAGATCGACAAGACCACCCGCGACAAGGTGGCCGCGCAACTGGTGGCGGTCGGCGAGCTGGCGCCGGAAGCCGAGATCGTGCCGGTATCGGCGATCAGCGGCGAGCAGGTCGACGTGCTGATCAACGTGCTGGCCGCCGCGCTGCCCGTGGGGCCCGCCTTCTACCCGGACGGTGAACTGACCGACGAGCCCGAAGAGACCCTGATGGCCGAGTTCATCCGGGAAGCCGCCCTGGAGGGGGTGCGCGATGAACTGCCGCATTCGCTGGCGGTGGTGATCGAGGAGGTGCGCCCGCGCGACGATCGCGAGGACCTGATCGAGGTATATGCGCTGCTGTACGTGGAGCGCGACAGCCAGAAGGGGATCGTGATCGGTCGCGGCGGCGCCCGGCTGCGCGAGGTGGGTACGGCCGCGCGCACTCAGATCGAGAAGCTGTTGGGTACCAAGGTCTTTCTCGACCTGCGGGTCAAGGTGGCCAAGAACTGGCAGCGCGACCCCAAGCAGCTCGGGCGGCTGGGCTTCTAGAGTGGCGGCGGATCGGCGCGGATCGCGCCCGAACGCCGATGGCCACCGCCCGCGGCCGGGGAATCGGCATTGGTAGATTCCTTGGATGCCCGTACGCAAGTCATTGCTTGTCTCCTCGGTTGGCTTCCTCGTGTGTGCGCAAGCACTGGCCGGCTGTGGGGGATCCCAGAAGCCGGTCGACACCACCAAGCTGTTCAACGTCCAGTCGACGTTCGGCTCGGATTTCAAGACCCAGACCAAGGGTCCCAACGACATCGACCCGAAGATCCTCGGGCCGCAGAAGATGCCGCCCGGCGTCACGTTCGATCCCTCTGACTGCGCCGAGTACGCCGCCAACACCGGCCGGCCGCCGAAGGGCATCCGGGGCAAGATGTCGATGGTCTCGATCCTGGGCAACGGCAACCAGCTGGTGGCGATCGCCATGCAGGCCGACCAGGACCTGCCGTATGACGATGCCGACGCCGAGAAGTGCAAGCACGTCTCGTTCAACGCCGGGAAGCTCACCGGTTACCTCGACGACGTGGACGCCCCGAAGATCGACCACGCCAAGACGGTGGGTTCACACTCGGAGATCGAGATCACGGGCAAGGACGGGCAGCAGCAGTCCCGCGAGTCCTACACCTTCACCGCCTACCTGGGCAGTGCGCTGGTGCAGGTCACGGCCAACCCGCAACCGGTCCGCGGCCAGCCGCCGAGCATGGTCGACGCCGACCGGGCGCGCCAGTTGCTGGTCGACGCGGTCGCGGCGTTGCGCGACTAGCCCATGCCGAAGAAGCAGTCGGTCGGCAACGCCCGAGTGCTGATCACCGGGGGCGCCCGCGGGATCGGGGCGGCCACCGCCAAGCTGCTCGCCGCTCACGGTGCACGAGTGTGGATCGGTGACGTCGACGAAGACGCCTGCCTGCACACCGCCGCCGAACTCGGCGTCTGCGGCGGCCGGCTCGACGTGACCAGCGCGGCGTCCTGGCGGGACATGCTCGCGCGCATCGAGACGGACTCCGATGCCGGCGGCCCGCTGGACATCCTGATCAACAACGCCGGGGTTATGCCGCTTGGAGCGTTCGAAGCCGAGACAGAGCAGGTCAGGGACCTGATTCTGGACGTCAACATCCGAGGCGTGCTCAACGGTATGCAGGCGGTGTTGCCCGGCATGGCCCGACGTGGCCGTGGACATGTCGTCAACGTCGCCTCGATGGCCGGCATGATTCCGGTGCCGGGCATGGTCACCTACAACGCGAGCAAATACGCGGCCCTGGGCGCGTCGCTGTCCGCGCGGCGCGAGTACGCCGGAACCGGTGTCGCGGTGTCGGCGGTGCTGCCCTCGGCGGTGCGGACCGAGCTGACCTCGGGTGCCCCGCTGGGCGGCGGGATGCCCACGGTCGATGCGGATGATGTGGCTGCGGCGATCTGGGCGGTGCTGCGAACACGTGCCGCTCGCCGGTCGGTGCCCCGTTGGGTGGCTCCGGCGTGGTCGATGACGGCGTTTGTGCCCGAGTGGCTGCAGAGTCTGGCCCGGCGGCTGATCGACGACCGGCGGGCCTTGACGTCCATCGACACCGCTGCGCGCAGTGCCTACATCGAGCGGGTGGACCGACAGGCCCGCACACATCATGACGAGACGGCGTCGTGACCGGGCGTGAGCCCCGCGTCATCATCATCGGGGCGGGCGTCGCGGGTATCACCACCGCCCACGTCCTGCGTGAGCAGGGTTTCACCGATATCACCGTGCTGGAGAAGGGCTCCGACGTCGGCGGGGTCTGGTACTGGAACCACTATCCGGGTCTGCGGTGCGACGTACCCTCGCAGATCTATCAATTCGGGTTCGCGCCCAAACCCGACTGGCAGCATGCCTGGGCCACCGGCACGGCTATTCAGCGCTATCACCGAGACGTCGTCGAGCAACTCGGTCTGGCGGAGCTGATCCGGCTCGACACCGAGGTGACCGACGCGCAATGGGACGAGCGTCGGCACTGGGTTGTCACCACTGCTGCCGGTGAAGAGTTGGTCGCCGACTTTCTGATCTGCGCGACCGGCGTCCTGCACCACCCGTTTGTTCCCGACATCCCCGGACTGGCGGACTTCGCCGGCCCGGTGGTGCACACCGCCCGTTGGGACGACGCGCTGGAGACCGATGGAAAGCGGATCGCGGTGATCGGCACGGGTTCCACCGGCGTACAGGTGGTCTCCGCCCTGCAGCCCGATGCCGTATCGATCGATCACTATGTTCGTTCGGCGCAGTGGATTCTGTGGGCGCCCATGTCGCTTCGACAGTTTCCCGGCGTCGCCGCCGTCTTGGCACGGTTCCCGACGTTGCATCGCACGCTCTACCGGCTGATGGCATTCGGCGGTTCGCGAGTCTTGACCGACGTCACCACCCGTCCGACCTGGCGGCGCCGGGCGGTGCAGGCCTACGCCCGGGCCTGCCTGCGAATCCAGGTGCGTGATGAAGCGCTACGAGCCAAGCTCCGGCCTGACTATGAGCCGCTGTGCAAACGTCAGGTGGTGTCGGGAAGCTACTACCGGGCCATCCGCGCCGACAACGCGGAGTTGGTCACCGACGGCATCGCCGAGGTCACCCCGAACGGCATCCGCACCGCCGAGGGCGCCCACCGGGACACCGACGTCATCGTGCTGGCCACCGGCTTCCACGCCCACAACTACATGCGCCCCATGCGGTTGCACGGCCGGGACGGCGTCAGCATCGATGACGCTTGGGCGAAGGGGCCGCGGGCCTACCAGATGACCGCGATTCCCGGCTTCCCGAATCTGTTCACGGTGTTGGGTCCCAATTCGCCCACCGGGTCGATCTCACTGCAATACACCTCGGAGTTGACCGCGCGCTACATCGGGCAGTGGCTGGCGAAGTTCCGGGCCGGCGAGCTGACCACGATCGAGGTCACCGATCAGGCCACGACCCGGTTCAACGACGACGTCGCGATCGCGATGGGTCCGACAGTGTGGAACACCGGCTGCAATTCGTGGTACCTCACCGAGGGCGGCACCGTCGATCTGTGGCCGTTCGACCGCGCCACGATGAAGGCGATGTTGGGCAGCCCCGATCCGGCGGACTTCCACCTCAGCTGACCCAGCCGCCTCGGCTGATGCGGCCCCTCAGCCCTCGCCGCGTGCCACCGGACGGGACGGATCCGCACTCCACTGCGACCACGACCCCGGGAACATGGCCGCCGAGCGGCCTCCGGCGGCCAGTGCCGCGACGATCACCGTGGCGCTGATCCCCGAGCCGCAGTAGGCGCCCACCGTGTCGTCGTCGCCGACGCCGTGGTCGGCCAGCAGCCCGGCGATCGTATCGCTGGGCAGGAACGTTCCGTCGGCGGCCAGCAGTGCGGTGAACGGCAGGTTCTTCGCGCCCGGGATGTGACCGGCGGCCGCATCGATCGGCTCCACCTCTGCGCGGAACCGCTCGGGGGCGCGGGCGTCGAGCAGTGCCAGCGAGCCGGACTGAGCGCCGTCGCCGGCCTGGTCGGCGGTCAGCGTGGGCCGCAGGCCCTCATAGAGGTCCTCGGGCAGCAGAGTGACGTTGCCCGGCTCGGGGCAGACCTCGCCGGTCTGCAGCTCACCGCCGGCGGCGGTCCACGCCTGCAGGCCACCGTCGAGGATGCGGACGTCCGCCACGCCGGAGGTGGTCAGCAACCACCACAATCGTCCGGACGCGGCCCGGTTCCAGTCGTCGTAGACCACGACCGGCTGGTTGCGCCGTACCCCCCAGCGGCGGGCGGCGGCCTCCAGATTGCGGCCGGTCGGCAGGGGATGGCGACCCCGACCGGGCACGGTGTGGTCGGACAATTCGTCTTCGAGTGAGACGTACACCGCGCCCGGAAGGTGGCCGTGAAGATATGCCTGATGCCCGTCTGGCGCTTCCAGACTCCAACGGACGTCGAGGAGGGTGACCGGATCACCCGCCCGCAGGAGCTCCGTGAGCTCCGCGGCCGTGATCAGGACCTTACTGCGCGGACCCACCGCGGGGATCCGCTCAGTAGTTGTTGCAGGAGTTGGCGACCGAAGTGATGGTGCCGACGTACTGCTGAGCCTCCGGCATGGCCTGGACCATGCCGGCCAGCTGCTGCCGCTTGGCCGGCGGCGAGTTCAGGAACATCTGCAGCATGCCCGGCCCGTTCGGGCTGGCGTCGAACTCCGCGGCGGCGGAGGGGTTCTCCGCGACCAGCGCCGCATGCACCTGCGAGTAGCTGCAGGTGGTGTTGATGATCGGGCCGAGGTCAGGGCTCGCGGATGCGAACCCAGCTCCGGCGGAGAGCGACAGAGCCAGACTGCCAGCTGCGACAGCGAACCTGGTCAACGACAGAGAGGCCATTTTTCGGACGCCTTTCACCAGTGCACCTTTACGGGGATATGAAGACCTAAGTCAAGACTGGCCAAGCTTAGCCGACCTCCGCGCGACCCGCTGAAGTCGCAGCTAGCGGCGTTCTGGGGCGCTTATGAGCCGTGTCCGGGCTCGGTACGCCACCACGGCGTGGGTTGCCGGGCCGCCCAGCCGTTGATGCCCTCCAGCTCAGCGGCCAGTGACACCAACAGCCCTTCGCTGTTGGCCGGGCCCATCAACTGCACTCCGATCGGCAGCCCCTCGGAGGTGAACCCGGCCGGCACACTGATCGACGGCCAACCCAGCAGGTTCCATGGCCAGGTCACCGGGCAGGCCGCGATCATCGCGCGATCGGTCTCCCAGCTGCCCAGGTCGTCGAAGGTGTGCACCAGCGGTGGCGGCTGGGCGGTGGTGGGCGCCAGAACCACGTCGACGATGCGGAAGATCGAGCCCACCCGGCGCTGATCCTTGGACTCGTGGGCACGGGCTTTGCGCAGCACAGCCTGCGAGAGCAGCCGGCCGGTGCGCATGTTGGCCAAGGTCCGCTGGTCGAGGTTGACGGCGCTGCCGAGGCCGTTGGCGGCGGCCAGCACTCCGGCGGTGGACCGGGACAGGAAATTCCACGACAGTCGCATCCCGTAGTCGGGGTTGCCCGGAACCACGGTGTGCCCGAGCAACCGCAGCTGCTCGGCGGTACGTTCCAGCGCCGCCCTGATCTCCGGATCCAGCCGAGCTGGGAATCCGGTGTAGGGGAACTGGGTCGACAGCGCTATTCGCAGTTGCCCCGGAGCCGTCCGCACATAGTCCGAGACCGTCATCGGCGGTGGCTTGTGCAGGTCTCCGTCGGCATTGCCGGACACCGCGTCCAGCACCAGCGCCGCGTCCTCCACGGTGCGGGCCAGTACGCCGTTGACGGTGAGGCCATTGAATGCCTCCGGCTGCGGCCAGGTGGAGATGCGGCCGCGCTGTGGCTTGATGCCGACCAGGTGCGTCCACGCGGCGGGGATGCGCACGCTGCCGGCTCCGTCGGATCCGATGGCCGCGGCGACCAGGCCCGCGGCCACCGCGGCGGCGCTGCCCCCGGATGACCCGCCGGGGGTGTGCCGGCGGGACCAGGGATTGCGGGTGTGGCCGAATCCCGGGCCGCTGGTGAACGGCCACTGGCCCAACTCGCAGGTGTTGGTCTTGCCGACGATCACCGCGCCCGCCGCCCGCAGTCGGCGCACCACCTCGGCGTCGTGGCCGGCGGGTTCGATATATCCGGAGGCGCCGAACGAGGTGGCCACACCCGCGATATCGGTGTCGTCTTTGATCGCGATCGGGAGGCCCAGCAGCGGGGCCCGGTGGCCTGCGGCCCGACGCCGGTCGGCTTCGGCGGCGCTGAGCAGCGCCGACTCGGTGAATACCACCCGGAAGGCGTTCAGTGTGGACTGGCTGGCGTCGATGGCGTGCAGCGCCCGACGCACCAGGTCGACGGAGGTCGTCTCGCCGCTGGCCAGCTGGTAGAGCTGCTCGGTGAGGGTGGGGAAGCGGGTGCCAGACGCCGCGGGCGGGTGGGTCATCGGTGAAGAGAGTATCGGCGTGCCACGCCGGTGGGTGTTCTCGAAACACCCCCTCGCGATGCGAAACTGGTCCGATGCGGCTGTACCGGGACCGGGCGGTGGTGCTGCGCCAGCACAAGCTCGGCGAAGCCGACCGGATCGTCACTTTGCTCACCCGCGACCACGGGCTGGTCCGCGCGGTGGCCAAGGGGGTGCGCCGTACCCGCAGCAAGTTCGGTGCCCGGCTGGAGCCGTTCGCCCACATCGATGTTCAGCTGCATCCTGGCCGCAACCTCGACATCGTCACCCAGGTGGTGTCGGTGGACGCGTTCGCCACCGACATCGTCAGCGACTACGGCCGCTATACCTGCGCCTGCGTGATCTTGGAGACCGCGGAACGCCTGGCCGGTGCCGAGCGGGCCCCGGCGACGGCGTTGCACCGGCTCACCGTCGGTGCGCTGCGCGCGGTGGCCGATGGCCGACGCCCCCGCGAGCTGGTGCTGGACGCCTATCTGCTGCGTGCCATGTCGGTGGCCGGGTGGGCGCCGGCGCTGACTGAGTGCGCCCGTTGCGCCACCCCAGGCCCGCATCGGGCATTTCACGTCGCGGCCGGTGGCAGCGTCTGCGGGCACTGTCGCCCGGCTGGGGCGACCACCCCGCCGATGGGTGTGCTGGATCTGATGTCGGCGCTGCACGACGGCGACTGGGAGGCCGCTGAGATTTCCACGGCGGCGCATCGCAGCCATGCCAGTGGCTTGGTGGCCGCGCATCTGCAGTGGCACCTGGAGCGGCGGCTGCGGACGTTGCCGTTGGTGGAGCGGGTCCAGCAGCGGCCGGCCGGGCGCGACGTCGAGGCCGAGGCTGAAGTTCAGCCTCAGGCCACCGGCAGCGACGGCTGATCCCCCCGGGTACCGACCTGGGGATTGCGTCCGTTTCGGTGGACTTTGCCAGTGTCGGCGGTAGGCTGATGCGACTTCACGATCCCTAGGTTCAATCAGGAAGGCAGGCCGAATGTTTCACGACACCGGGTGGGGGCGCTGGGCGCACAGAACGACACCGGGATTCGGAGCCGGTATCGGTGCGGCGGCCGGAGCGCTACTCGTCGTGGGAATGATCCCGGCCGTGGCTTCCTGCGCGCGGGCCGCCGAACCCGGTCCGGCTGCCGGGATTACGGCGCCGCTGCCGATGAACGGCCCCGGAGCTGACGGTGCCGATGGCGCTGATGGTGCTGATGGTGCCCCCGGCGCGGACGGCGCCCCGGGCGCCGGTGGCCTGGGTGGCCAAGGCGGCAAGGGCGGCCAGGGCGGTAAAGGTGGCCAGGGCGGTAAGGGCGGTGCCGGCGGTAAGGGCGGCGCCGGCGGCCAGGGTGGCCATGGCGGCCACGGCGGTGCCGGCGGCGCTGGTGGCGCCGGCGGCGCGGCGGGCCCCGGTGGCCAGCCCGGCGAGGGTGGTGCCGGCGGTCTGGGCGGTGCGCCCGGCCCGGGCGGAAAGCCGGGCCAGCCCGGTCAGCCCGGTCAGCCCGGGAGTGCCGGCTGAATCAGCCGCAACCGATCGTTTCGGTGCACTGGGCGCTCCACTCGGAGTCGCCTCCCAGCGCGCCGGCATAAACAGCCCCCGCTAAAGTCTGATCCGATCCGGCGGGGGGCAACTTGACAAGGAGCCACAAAGAAGTGACCGAGAATCCACGCGCAGACGTCGTCTCCCGGCAGTACGAGCGGTGGACCTACCCGCCGCCCATCCACGACCTGCAGGCATGGTCGGCCGGGAACTGGGAGTGGTTCGACCCGAGCCACGCACACCGGGTGCTGTGGCCGGATCGTGAGTACCGCCCCGACCTCGACATTCTGATCGCGGGCTGCGGCACCAACCAGGCGGCGGTCTTCGCCTACAACAACCCGCAGGCCAAAGTGGTGGCCGTCGACATCAGCGCGTCGTCGCTGGGCCACCAGCAGTACCTCAAGGACAAGCACGGCCTGTGGAACTTGGAGCTGCACCAGCTGCCGATCGAAGAGCTGTCCACGCTCGGCCGGGACTTCGACCTGGCGATCTCGACGGGCGTGCTGCACCACATGGCAGACCCCAAGGTCGGCATGAAGGCGATCGCGGACCAGCTGCGGCCCGACGGCGTCGCCGGCATCATGCTCTACGCGCGCTATGGCCGGATCGGTATCGAAATCCTGGAGTCGGTCTTCCAGGACCTGGGGCTGGAGCAGAGCGACGACTCGATCCAGACGGTTCGCCAGGCCATCCGACTGCTGTCGCAGGACCACCCGGTCCAGCCGTACCTGCGGATCGCCGGTGACCTGGCCTCGGACTCGGGTCTGGTGGATACGTTCTTGCACGGTCGGGCGAAGAGCTACGACGTCGACGGCTGCATCGATCTGGCCAATTCGGCCGGGCTGGACTTCCAGGGCTGGCTGCTCAAGGCGCCGTACTACGCCCACGATGTGGCGGTGGCGTCCGGCGGCTTCTACGACAAGGTGAACGCGCTGCCGGAGGAGAAGATCTGGTCGGTGATGGAGCGCATCCACACCCTCAATGCGCGGCACTTCTTCATCGCCACTCGGCCCGAGCGGCCCAAGAGCAGCTACACGATCGATTTCTCCTCGCCGGAGAGCCTCGACTACGTGCCGCTGTTCCGCTGGAAGTGTGGCCTGAACGGCAACGAGATCTTCCGTTCGGGCTGGCGTATGCCGCTGAACCCGGCCCAGCTGCCGTTCGTCCAGAGCATCGACGGGCGTCGTAGCATTCGTCAGATCGCTGCGGACCTGGCGCAGGCCGCCGGCCCGGCCCGCGGGAGCGCCGCGGACCTGGAGAAGTTCGGTCGCAAGCTGTTCCAGTCGCTGTGGCGTCTGGACTTCGTCGCGATCGATCTGAGTGCCGGTTCCTGATCGCAGGTACAGCCGGTAAGCCGCCGCGGCGACCACATGGTCGCCGCGGGCGGCGCCGGTCCGGTCGGGCAGGATAGGGCGCATGGTGTTGAATCGGGTCAATCGGAAGGTTGCCTTCCCACAATTGCCCGCGGCACCCGAGGACTATCCGGTGTTCCCGGACAAGTCCACCTGGCCGGTGATCTTCCCGCAGCTGCCGTCGCCGCCGGGCGGGGGGCCGTGCCGGCCCCCACAGCACACCTCCAAGGCCGTCGCCCCGCAGATTCCCGCAGACGCGCTACCCAACCACGTTGCCGTCGTCATGGACGGCAATGGCCGCTGGGCGACCCAGCGCGGGTTGGGTCGCACCGAGGGGCACAAGATGGGCGAGGCGGTGTTGATCGACATCACCTGCGGCGCCATCGAACTCGGTATCAAGTGGCTGACGGTGTACGCGTTCTCGACCGAGAACTGGAAGCGCTCCGCCGAAGAGGTCCGCTTCCTGATGGGCTTCAACCGCGAGGTGGTCCGTCGACGTCGGGAGAACCTCAACGCGATGGGCGTGCGGATGCGCTGGGTGGGTTCGCGGCCGAAGATGTGGCGCAGTGTCATCAAAGAATTCGAGATCGCCGAAGCGATGACCGTCGGCAACGACGTCATCACCATCAATTACTGCGTCAACTACGGTGGGCGCACCGAGATCGCCGAAGCCGCCCAGGCCATCGCGCAGGAGGCGGTGGCGGGCAAGCTCAACCCGAGCCGGATCAACGAGGCCACCATCGCGCGGCATCTGCATCGGCCCGACATGCCCGATGTCGACTTGCTGATCCGTACCTCGGGGGAGCAGCGGTCATCCAACTTCATGCTCTGGCAGGCGGCCTACGCGGAGTACATCTTCCAAGAGAAGCTGTGGCCGGACTACGACCGCCGCGATCTGTGGCAGGCCTGCGAGCAGTACGCCTCGCGGCAGCGCCGGTTCGGAACGGCATGATGGCAGCCCTGGCCGACCGCCTCGCCACGGTGCTCGCCGAGGTGCTGACCGTTGATGCCGAGCCCGACGGCGCGCTGACTGTGCGGCACGATGGCACACTGGCGTCGTTGCGGGTGGTGCCGATCGCCGAGGACCTCGAGCTGGTGTCGCTCACTCAGATCCTCGGGTGGGATCTGCCGCTGACCAAGGCGCTGCGCAAGCGCGCCGCCGAACAGGCGAGTCTCAGCCAGCTCGGGACCGTCACGCTGGTCGAGAAGGATGCCGAGTCCGCAGATGTGATGCTGCGCTACAACTTTCCCGGATCGGGCCTGACCGACGACGCGCTGCGCACGCTGGTCCTGCTGGTGCTGACCAAAGGTGTCGACATCCGGGACGTACTCAGCGCCTAAGGCGTGCGGCGATCACTTCCGGCAGTCGGCGCAGGTGCCGAAGATCTCGATGGTGTGGCCGACGTCGGAGTAGTCGTGCTCGGCGGCGATGCGGGCGGCCCACTCCTCGACTTCGCGGTCGCCCACTTCGACGGTCGCCCCGCAGTCCCGACACACCAGGTGGTGGTGGTGGTGCTCCGAGCACCGCCGGTACACCGATTCGCCGGTGTCGGATCGCAGTGTGTCGACCTGTCCGGCCGTTGCCATCGCCTGCAACGTGCGATAGACGGTGGTCAAACCGATGTTCTCGCCGCGTTCGCGCAGGGCGTCGTGCAGCTCTTGCGCCGACCGGAAATCGTCGACGGTCTCCAGCAACGCCGAGATCGCCGCCCGTTGCCGGGTGGAGCGCACGCCGGGGGCGGTCAACGGTCCTCACCGGCATGGGCCACTGCGTCGATGGCGATGTGCGCCAAGTGATGATCGGCCAGCCGGTAGAGCACTTCGCGGCCGGAACGTTCCCCGGCGACCACCCCTGCTGCCTTGAGGATCTTCAGGTGCTGACTGACGAGCGGCTGGGGGACTCCCAGCGCGTCGACGAGTTCGTGCACGCAGCGGTGCGACTCCTGCAGCTGCAACACGATCGCGATGCGCACCGGGGCGGCCAGGGCGCGCAGCAATTCCCCCGCGGCGTCGAGGATCTCCCGCGGCGGTGTCGCGGGGAAGGCAGGACCGCTGTGTTGGTGGCCGTCGGCCACCAGACCCGACACTGAGGAGGGCACAGCATCACCTCCGCACGCATTGGAAATCGTTTTCACTTGGCACCCACTGTTCCATGCGTGATGACGCATGTCAAAGAACCCCGGCGGTATCGATACGATGACTGATGTTTTGCGTGTCGGCGTTGCCGGCGCGGTCCCGTCAAGACAGGAGTGCACCCCCTCGTGGCGTCCATCATCGACACCGTTGCCAACCTGGCCAAGCGACGTGGCCTGGTCTTCCAGTCGGGCGAAATCTACGGCGGCACAAAGTCGGCGTGGGACTACGGCCCACTCGGGGTGGAACTCAAGGAGAACATCAAGCGACAGTGGTGGCGCTCCGTCGTGACGTCCCGCGACGACGTCGTCGGCCTGGACAGCGCGATCATCCTGCCGCGTCAGGTGTGGGTGGCCTCCGGGCACGTCGCGGTGTTCAACGACCCGCTGGTGGAGTGCCTCAACTGCCACAAGCGGCACCGGCAGGATCACATGCAGGAAGCGGTGGCACTGAAAAAGGGTGGCAACCCCGATGACGTGCCGATGAGCGAGATCTCCTGCCCGGACTGCGGTACCAAGGGGGAGTGGACCGAGCCCCGTGACTTCAACATGATGCTCAAGACCTACCTGGGTCCGATCGAGTCCGAAGAGGGCCTGCACTACCTGCGGCCCGAAACTGCGCAGGGCATCTTCGTCAACTTCGCCAACGTGGTGACCACGGCGCGTCGCAAGCCGCCGTTCGGAATCGGCCAGATCGGCAAGAGCTTCCGCAACGAGATCACCCCCGGCAACTTCATCTTCCGGACCCGTGAGTTCGAGCAGATGGAGATGGAGTTCTTCGTCGAGCCGTCCACCGCGCCCGAGTGGCACAAGTACTGGATCGACGCGCGCCTGCAGTGGTACATCGACCTGGGCATCAATCCGGAGAACCTGCGCCTCTACGAACACCCGCTCGAGAAGCTGTCGCACTACTCGGCCGGCACCACCGACATCGAGTACAAGTTCGGTTTCACCGGCAACCCGTGGGGTGAGCTGGAGGGCATCGCCAACCGCACCAACTTCGACTTGACCACGCATTCGGAGCATTCCGGTGTGGACCTGTCGTTCTACGACCAAGCATCCGACACCCGCTACGTGCCCTACGTGATCGAGCCGGCAGCCGGCCTGACCCGCTCGCTGATGGCCTTCCTGGTGGACTCGTACCACGAGGACGAAGCCCCCAACGCCAAGGGCGGGGTGGACAAGCGCACGGTGCTGCGGCTCGACCCGCGGCTTGCACCGGTCAAGGCCGCCGTGCTGCCGCTGTCGCGCAATGCCGACCTGTCGCCGAAGGCCCGGGACCTGGCCGCCGAGTTGCGCCAGTCCTGGAACGTGGAGTTCGACGACGCCGGCGCGGTCGGCCGGCGTTACCGGCGCCAGGACGAGATCGGTACCCCGTTCTGCATCACGGTCGACTTCGACTCGCTCGAAGACCACGCCGTCACGGTGCGTGAGCGCGACACGATGTCTCAGGAGCGGGTGGCCATCGACGCGGTCTCCGACTACCTGGCCGTGCGCCTCAAGGGCTGCTGAGCGCTGCTCGCAGGCTCTGAGCCGTTGCTGGCCGGGGTCTTCCGTGGCGAATCGCCGTGGGTTGACCTCTCGCAACCGCATTCGGTGCGGTCCGCCGCTGGTTTGCCCCCGAGAGTGTTTGGGTTTCGCGCCTCCTGAGAGTCCGACGCTTTAGGTTGATGCGCTGTCGTGTTCGGCATTAACTTATGAAAGTCTGTATCTCGTAATGGCTTTCTGAAAGTCAAGTGCTAGTCCACACCTGGGAGGTAGGTAGATGGCTATCAGTGAACGCAGCGCGGAGCATCAACATTCACTTGGCGCGAGGGCGCGCCGTCGTGTGGTCGGGGTGGGGAGCACGGCGGCCGCATTCTTGGCATTCGGGATGGCTCCATTGGGCGCTGCGGCGGACGCGCATGCCGACGGGTTCGACTGGCTGTTGGACATGTTCGAACCCAGCGATGTCGCGGGCGTGGCGGCGGACACCTCCGGGGTCGACGGCGTTTTCGGCGATTCGCCTTTCTGGGACCAACTGTTGCTGGCCAACCCCGCGCTCGACCCCGCGAGTGTGATCGAGCAGTGGATGTACGCGCCGTGGCACACCGCCATGGAGGCCTGGATCACCAGTGACCTGGGCCAGCAGATCAACGACGCCATCAACGTGGCTTATGTGCAGATGAACGGCGTAGACAGTCTCGATGGTGCGTGCGGCCTGATCTGCAATGGGGTCGACGGCACCGAGACCGACCCCGACGGCGGCGCCGGCGGACTGTGGTTCGGCGACGGCGGCGACGGCTGGGACTCCACTATGCAAGGCGTGGCTGGTGGTGACGGTGGTGCCGCCGGGTTCTTTGGTAACGGCGGCGCGGGCGGTGACGGTTGGGATTCCACCGTGGCCGGCGTGGACGGTGGTATCGGCGGTGCCGGCGGCACCGGCGGCACGGTCATGGGCGACGGCGGGGTCGGAGGTGCCGGCGGCGCCGGGTATCTGGCTACGGCCAACGGCGTCGACGGCACCGCGGTCGGCTCCAACGGTGGCGCCGGTGGTGTCGGCGGCGACGCCATCGCTTCGGTCTTCGGCAACGGCGGTGCGGGTGGTGCCGGTGGTGCCGGCGGCGCGGGGACTGCTAACGGGGCCAGCGGCACTGTCACCGGCGGTAACGGTGGCGTCGGCGGGACTGGCGGTAACTCGGCCGCACCAATCGGCAACGGCGGTGAAGGCGGCGCCGGCGGCGCAGGCGGTGCCGGCGGTGAAGGCACCTCCAACGGCTTCAGCGGTGACTCGACCGGCGGCAACGGCGGTGAGGGTGGTACCGGTGGTGTAGCCGAGAACGGACACGGCGGCACCGGCGGGGTCGGTGGTGCCGGTGGCGAGGCCACATCCAACGGCTCCCAGGGCGTCGCCAACGGCGGTGACGGCGGGACCGGCGGTACCGGCGGGCAGGGCCTTATCGCCGGGACCGGCGGTGACGGTGGTGCCGGTGGCGAAGCCCGGGCCAACGGCGCCGGGGGCACCGCGACCGCCGGTGACGGTGGTACCGGCGGCGTTGGCGCCGAGGGTGCAACAGGTGCAGCAGGTACTGCGGGAGGTAGCGGCGGCAGGGGCGGTGCCGGTGGTATTGGTGGCGACTCCACCACCCACGGTTCGGGTGGCGTCTCGACCGCGGGTGACGGCGGCGACGGCGGTGCCGGTGGCAACGGAGGGACCGGAGGCACCGGCGGCGCGACCGGAGGGGCCGGCGGACAGGGCGGTGCCGCTGGCGCCGGTGGCAAGGCGACGGCGACCGGCAACAGCACGGCGACCGACGGTACGGCCGGTACGGCCGGACCGGACGGCCAGCAGGGTGCGACTGGAGCAGCCGACGCCCCCTGACACCTCGTGGTGTGAAAGTGCCCGCAGGCCTTTGGCGTGCGGGCACTTTCGCTGTGGTGTCTGAGCAGTGCCGAACAGCGCCGGCGTGCTGAGCGCGGTCAGTCGCCGGCGGCTTCGGGGGATATCGACCTGAAGGGCTTGAACCAGTCGGTTCGTGCGCGCCAAGAAAGCTCGGATGCGTAGGCGAATGCCATGGTGCTCACGCCCGCGAAAATCCAGGTGGGCAACGTGACCGCACTGCCGAGCAGCACGCTGGTCAACTGCGCGAGGATCGCCGCGACTTTGAAGACGACCCACACCAGGTAGTACTGCGCGGAAGCCGCCGAGCGCGGATCACCGCGCAGGGCCAGCAGCACCCGCCCGGTGAACCCGAACAGATAGAGCGCCAAGGCGCCGATCAGCGCCCAGTACACCCCGAACCACGGACCTCGGGGTGCGAAGACATCCAGATACCCGGGTTGCCCGCGATCGGCTATGCAGAACACGATGACTATCAGCGGCAGGCCCAGTTTCAGCGGCATCATGATGTGGCGCCGCTTGAGCAGCCTGGCGTGATCGTCGTCGGCCAACCGCGTGGTCAGGTGCTCGAACATCGCCGCCACCGCGCCGAACATGCAGAGCACCGCCAGCAGGCCGGCGACATTCCACAGTCCGAACACCCGGTAGACGAGCGGGTCGAAAAGTGTTGGACCCAACGGGGACATCAGCAGACCCGCGCAGACGATGAGAACCAGGACGCGCGAGGGATTGGCGTCCCAGCGTGAGCCCCAGGTGTGACGGCGCGCCCACAACGCGTATCCGCACGCCGCCAGGGCCGCCACCAAGGCGACATTGATCAGATCCAACATAGGTTCACCAGCAGACTAGAACCGGCCACCGCCGCCGAAGAATCCTCCCCCCGACGAGGAGCCGCCGAACGAGGTCGGACTCCAACCGCCCCCTCCGCCGCCACCGCCGAAGCCGCCGCCACCACCGGAGAGGATGTTGCCGATGATGATGCCGCCCAGCATGGCGCCGGTGTCGTTGCCGCCGCGGGGATCATTGCCGTAACGCCCGTAGTAGGCCCGCTGCGCGTCCTGTACGTCGGCCTTGGCCAGCGACTGCGCCGCGGCGGCCAGGGTGGCCGCGCCGTTGGCCTGGGTGATGGCTCCGGCGACATCGGTGGCGCGTTTGTCGTTGGCGGCGTCGAGGCGGCGCCGTGCCTCGGCCAGCCGGGTGCGCGCCTCCGGGCCCACGCTGCCGCGACGGGTGTCGATGTATTCGGACACCGCGCGAATGCGCGACGACGCCGTGAACAGGGCCTGCTCGAGCGTGCGGGCCAACCGCTCGGCGGCTGCGCGTTCTTCGGCCACGGTGTCCAACAGCTGGTCCAGGTCGGCGTCGGCCTTGATCAGCGCGGTGAAGGCCCCCAGGGGATCTCCGGTGGTGCGGGCGGTGGCGACGGCCTTGACCACGGTGTCGCGGGCGGCGGTCAGCTCGGACTTGTGTGTGCCGACTCCGCGTTGTAGCTGGGCGGCGGCTTGGGCGATGCCGGCCTCGGCGTCGGCGATGCTCGCAGGCAGGGTGGCGACCGCGTGGCGGATGTCGCTGGCGGCGTTGTCCACCGCGTCGAGCAGCGCCCGGCCCTGGCCCAGCCCCGACTCGGCGGCACGCACCGCATCCACCAGGTCGCTCTGTCCGCCGGTCACCGGGTGGTCGGCCAGGCTGCGCGCCCGGGTGATGTTGCGTTCGGCGAAGGCGGCCCGGTCCTGTGCGGTCTTGACGTTGCCGGACACCGAACTGAGCGCGGTGGCGTCGAACTCGGTATGCAATTGGACTAGGCGCTGCTCGGAGGCCGGAATGCGGCCGGTCAGCTCGACCAGTTGCTGGGTCAATGTGTTGAGGCGGTCGGCGGCGCCCAGCACCAGATCCCGCAACTGCTCGAACGCGGCGCGCTGGGTCTCCAGTTCGCGGTCTGCCTTGGAGGCGGTGACGATCACCCCGGTCAGCAGATCGCGCTGTTGGGCCGGCGTCTCGGGGATGTCGTCGTCGAGTTGCTGGCGAACGGTGAAGGCGTGTTCCATGGCCGCCTTGGCCGAGGCGACGGCCTGCGCGAACGGCCGGGTGCGCTCGTCGCCGAATTCCTCGACGGCCAGCTCCAGTTCGTTGGCGCTGGTGCGCACCGCGTTGTCGACCTCGACTACTTTCTCTCGCGACAGGGCGTCCAGGGCGAACACCGGCACGTCGGTGAGCGCGTTGGGATCGGTCGGGTCGACTCGCCGGGCCGCCGCCAATGCCGCGGCGTGGCGCCGGCGCCGCAGGTGACGAACCACCAGCAGCAACACCAGGCCGGCGGCCGCCACCGCGGCCAGGGCGAGCAGGATCGGTGCCCAGCTGACCTCGGTGGGTGCGGCGGCGGCATCGAGTCCGGTGGCGGCAGCTGAGGCTGCGCCGGCCCAGTTGCCCAGGTGCAGGGCCGGTTCGATCTGGTTGCGCCGCAACGCGTCGACCTTGCCCGAGCTGATCTCGGAGATACCGTTGGACACCAGGAAGGCGTAGCTGCGGTCGGCGGTGGCTACCGCGAGCAAGGCGTCGTTGCTGCCCAGATCGCTGAGCCGCGCCGTGCTGCGGCCCCAGTCCTCGGCGGTCTGCCCGGAGAACACGTCGACGTAGACCACCCACAGCCGAATGTGCCGGTCGGCATAAAGCTTGTCGATCGCGTCCTGCACCCCGGCGCGCTCCGATTGCGAGAGCGCCCCGGCGCTGTCGGTGATCAAGGTGGGCAGACGCAGCGCAGGCTGCGCCGCAGCGCTTGGAGCTACCAGCAGCACTGCGATCAGAAACGCTAGGGCGGCGCTGGCCAGGCGGGGGATGCGCATGCCGGTAAATCTATATGCGATCCGGGGGCGATCGACGCCAATTCTGCGACCGGCTCACCCGGTTCCGCCGGGTTGGGTGCCGAACTTCGGCCCGGCGTGTCACGGTCCCGGCCGGGGTCAAAATAGACTGGCGGCGGTGGCCACAAACTCCTGCGACAGCTACGACGCGCACGACCGCGACCGCGTGGTGGCGGAGCCGTCGAAAACCGCCGGCCTGCCCGGAACCGGCGGCCAATATCGCACCGATTTCGCCCGCGACCGGGCCAGGGTGCTGCACAGCGCTGCGCTGCGTCGGCTGGCCGACAAGACTCAGGTCGTCGGCCCCCGCGACGGCGATACCCCGCGTACCCGGCTGACCCACTCGCTGGAGGTGGCGCAGATCGGGCGGGGGATGGCGATCGGACTCGGCTGCGACCCTGATCTGGTGGACCTGGCCGGGTTGGCCCACGACATCGGCCACCCGCCCTACGGTCACAACGGTGAGCAGGCGCTCAACGAAATCGCCTCGAGCTGTGGTGGATTCGAGGGAAATGCGCAGAATTTTCGAATCCTGACCAGTTTGGAGCCCAAGGTCCTGGCGCCTGACGGTGCCAGTGCGGGGCTGAATCTGAGCCGGGCGGCGCTCGACGCGGTCACCAAATATCCGTGGCGCCGTCGCGCGGCGGACGGCTCGGTACGGACCAAGTTCGGCTTCTACGACGACGACCGGGCGGCCGCCGAATGGATGCGTCGCGGGGCTCCGGAGGGGCGGGTCTGCCTGGAGTCGCAGATCATGGATTGGGCCGACGACGTCGCCTACTCGGTGCATGACGTTGAAGACGGCGTCATTTCAGGTCGGATCGATCTGCGGGTACTCGCCGATGCGTCGACCGTGGCCGAGCTGACGCGTCTGGGCGACCCCGACGGGGTGCACGATCTGGCTGGGGCGGCTCGCCGACTCACCGAATTGCCGGTGGTGGCCGCCGTGGGTGATTACGACGCGACCCTGTCGGCGTCGGTGGCACTCAAACGGTTGACCAGTGAGCTCGTCGGGCGCTTCGCCTCCGCGGCGATCACCGCCACCCACGCTGTCGCCGGTCCCGGGCCGCTGACCCGCTACCAGGCAGACCTCGCGGTGCCCGAACTGGTGCGAGCCGAAGTGGCCGTACTGAAAACCCTTGCGGTGCAGTTCATCATTTCGTCGGATCAGCATCGCAGGATTCAGGCCGCTCAGCGCGAGCAGGTGCACGAGGTCGCGCATCGGCTGCTCGCCACGGCACCGGACAGTCTGGACCCGCTCTTCATTCCGGCGTTCACCGCCGCGGCCGACGATGGTGCGCGGCTGCGGGTGATCGTCGACCAGATCGCATCGTGCACCGAGGGGCGGCTGGAACGCCTGGTCGCGGGCTAGTGACACAGCGGCGCCCCGGCTGCACCCGGCTTCGCCGCGCTTGCGAGCACCGCGGGTGAACTCAGCCGAGCTTGGCGACCTTGTCCATCATGGCCCGCACGACATCGGTGCTGCTGGTCTGCGGGTCACCGGAGCCACTGGCGTTCTCGGTTCCGGTGAAGGCGATCAGAACTCCGACGATGCAGTTGTCCTGCAGGCCGATGGCGCGGGTGTCGGGTGCCTTGGGGCTCTTGTCGAGGACGATCGACGCGGCCAGCACATCGTCAGTGACCCGCACGTCGGTGATGTGCATCTCGGTGCCCGGAAGGTGCGGGGATCCGGCGGTGTCCGGGTCGGCCGCGTTGACCGGTTGTCCGTCGCAGTGCTTCCACTGCTCGGTGAACTTGTCGAACAGCTGCCGGGCGTCCGCGGCGGTGGGCAGGGCGACCACGGCCTCCTTGACGAACATCACCCGGGTGTCGAGCGGCTTGAAGCCGTCGCGGGTGGGCGCGGAGTCGATCCACGTCTCACGCGCGTAGCTCTGGACCGGGGCCGACGCGTACACGCTGCGCTGCGCGACGTCCAAGACCCCGACGCAGTCGCCGGGGGTCGCTGAGTCGTCCATGGCCTCCAGGCCGCCGTAGGACGGCGGGCCGGTGACAGTGGTGAAGGGCTGATCCAGCATGGCGGTCAGCTCGGTGCCGTTGAGCAGCACCTGCTTGACGGTCTCGCCGCTCACACCGGCCGCACCACGGGACCGGTCGGGCAGCACCAGCCAGGTCGTCACCGCGGCCGCGGCGAGCACGGCGACGGCGACAAGGGTCACCAACCAGACCCGTTTCGAGTTCATTTACGCCCCTGACGCAGCAGTTGACCCGTCATTAAAGCATGGGCAGTGCCGGCATCAGGGGGCTAGGCGCAGGGCGCGCTCTAGACTGACCCAGTGCCAGGCCGTATCTCCGATCGCGACATCGCCGCCATCCGCGAACGTGTCCGAATCGAGGACGTGGTCGGTGACTATGTGCAGCTCAGGCGCGCCGGCGCGGACTCGCTGAAGGGTCTGTGCCCGTTTCACAATGAGAAGTCGCCGTCCTTCCACGTCCGGCCCAACCACGGCCTCTTCCATTGCTTCGGTTGCGGGGAGGGTGGCGACGTCTACGCCTTCGTGCAGAAGATCGAGCACGCCAGCTTCGTCGAGGCGGTGGAACTGCTGGCTGACCGGGTCGGCCACACCATCACCTACACCGGTGCGTCGGCGACCAACATCCAACGCGAGCGCGGTGGCCGCAGCCGGCTGATCGCCGCCAACACGGCGGCCGCGGAGTTCTACGCCGCGGCACTGAGCACCCCCGAGGCCGCACCGGCGCGAAAGTATCTCACCGAGCGAAACTTCGATGCCGCGGCCGCCGAACGCTTCGGCTGTGGTTTCGCCCCGTCCGGGTGGGACGGCCTGACCAAACACCTGCTGCGCAAGGGCTTCGAGTTCAAGGAACTGGAGGCTGCGGGACTGTCCCGGGAAGGGCGCCGCGGCCCGATGGACCGATTCCACCGCCGGCTGCTGTGGCCGATCCGTTCGTCGGCGGGGGAGGTGATCGGGTTCGGCGCCCGCCGGTTGTTCGATGACGACCCGATGGAGGCCAAGTACGTCAACACCCCGGAGACCACGCTCTACAAGAAGTCCAACGTGCTGTTCGGTCTCGACCTGGCCAAACGCGACATTGCCCGTGGACACCAGGCCATCGTCGTCGAGGGGTACACCGATGTCATGGCGATGCATCTGGCAGGTGTCACCACCGCGGTCGCCTCGTGCGGTACCGCGTTCGGTGATGAGCACCTTGCGATGCTGCGCCGACTGATGATGGACGACAAGTTCTTTCGGGGCGAACTGATCTACGTCTTCGACGGTGACGCGGCGGGCCGCGCCGCCGCGGTCAAGGCGCTCGAAGGTGAGCAACAGCTGGCCGGTCAGTCCTTCGTCGCGGTCGCCGCCGACGGCATGGACCCGTGTGATCTGCGTCTGGCGCACGGCGACGAGGCGCTGCGTGACCTGGTGGCACGCCGTACCCCGCTGTTCGAGTTTGCGGTGCGCACCGCCCTCACCGAAATGGACCTGGACACGGCCGAGGGCCGAGTCTCCGCGCTGCGCCGCTGCGTGCCGATGGTCGCCCAGATCAAGGACCCGACGCTGCGCGACGAGTACGCGCGTCAGCTGGCCGGCTGGGTGGGCTGGGACGACGTCGCACAGGTGATCGGCCGGGTGCGTGCACAGGCCAGGAACGAGGCCAAGGGCGACACCAGGGGCACCGGACCGGCCAGGGAACGACAGGCGGCTCCGTCAGCTGCCAAACCCGCCGAACAACCGGCGGTCGCACGTCCTAACCCGGCCGATCCGACGTTGTGGCCGCAGCGCGAGGCACTCAAGGCGGCACTGCAGTTCCCGGCGTTGGCCGGGCCGGTGTTCGACACCTTGACGGTGGAGAGTTTCACCCACCCCGGTTATGCCGCGGTGCGCGCTGCGATCGATGCAGCCGGGGGGACCGCGGGAGTGGCCGGCGCCGGCGGTGCACAGTGGATCGAAACAGTGCGCGAGCAGACGCCCTCGTCACTGACCACCGCGCTGATCCACGAGCTGAGCGTGGAGGCCGTCTGCGTCGACGAGGACAAGCTGCCGCGCTATATCGGCGGGGTGCTGGCCCGGCTGCAAGAGGTGTGGGTGGGCCGACAGATCGCCGAGGTCAAGTCCAAATTGCAGCGCATGTCGCCGGTGGAGCACAGCGACGAATACCACGCGCTCTTCGGCGACCTGGTCGCCATGGAGGCCTACCGGCGCAGTCTGCTGGAGCAGGCCAGCGGCGACGATCTGACCGCCTGATGGCAGTGCGTGCCCCGGCGCGCTGACGGCTCACCGCTGCGGGTCGTCGTCCGGTTCTTCCGGTCGCACCACCGTGATGCCGTCCTCGAGTTCGGTCAGCGTCACCATCGTCGGATCGGGATGGATCCGGTCGGCGATGCTGCGCCGTCCCTTGTCGATCAGCGCCTTGGCGACCGGACTACTGGTCACCGCGTGATAGGTGCCGACAATCTGCTCGTAGCGGCGGCGGCCGGCTTTGGTGCCCATCACGTAGCCGACCCCCATCACCACGACATACCCGATCAATGCGGCCCCTTAGAACAGTCGATGCAGTGCTTCCATCCTGCCTCACGCGGTGCAACGGGGGCCGGGTGCGACCCCCGTTGCACGGCGGTGATTTGGGTATGCGCTAGAGTCTTGCAAGTCCGCGAGGACAGCAATCCCCTGTAGCTCAATTGGCAGAGCATTCGGCTGTTAACCGGAGGGTTGGTGGTTCGAGTCCACCCGGGGGAGCCACGTTTGAAACCGGCGTTAGTCCAGCCGGGGAATCACTGACGGACCCGCCTGCGAAGGCGGCTGCTGCGGTGCGAACATCCCAGGCACCTGTTGTTGCTGCGCTCCCTGCTGCTTGGCGGCACGGGCCTGGGCGAGCGCGTTGACCAGCGGGTTGTTGGCCATCATTTCGCGGCGTTCTTCTTCGCTGAGCTCGTAGATCGCCCACGCGCCCCAGGCGGCCGGACGCACATACACGGTGACCTGCTGGCGGCCGTTGTTGAAGACGGCCGGAACCGCTACGGCCCGGTCGGTGGCCGCGAAGGTGGCCATCTCCTCGGTGATCCGCTCGAGATCGGCGGTCTCGTGCAGCTCATAGGTAGGCGCTTGCACGCCTTTGGTGGGGGTGGCATTCAGGGCGAGGAACCACGCCATGAGAGGTACTCCTTTGTTCGGTCTGGGGTCCAGACAGCCTATAAAGACGGCTACCCGGTGGACGCACCGGCGGGCGGTAGCGACAAGTGTTCCGGATGCAGCATTTCGGCGTACCGCAGTTGTTCGGGGATGCCGAACCCGTCGATCAGGGTCTGCGCGTGTGGGCGCAACTTTCGGCACCGGTCGTTGATCCCGCGGGTGACCGCCTTGGCCCGATCGGTGGACAGATACCGGTGCTCGATGTACCAGGCCTTGTCGTCCTCGATGACGCTGAGCGCGTACAGGTCGCACACCAGCTCCAGCAGATCGCGGGCCTCGGGATCCTGGCAGGAGTCGATTCCGGCGACGAACGCCTCCAACACGACTCGGTCGATGTGAGCGGTGGCCGCATGCAGCATGTGGTCCTGGACCGCGTTGAAGGCGTCGAAGTCGCTCATGTCCTGGGCCTTGCCTCTGAGCCGCCGTGCCACCGAGGTCAGCAGATACTCCTCGCGATCTTCGAACATGTGCACCTGGGTGCCCCGGTTGAACAGGCTGCCCTCCTCCTCACTGTCCTGCCTGGCGTCCACGATGGTCTGGATGATCGTCTCGGCCGCAGTGCGTTTGAGCACCCGATCCCCGACGGCTTCGGCCGCGAACCGCACCCACCCGACCGGACTCATATCGGCGATGTCATCGGCGTACGTGGTCAGCAGCTGCTTGGCAACCAGTTGCGTCAGCACGTGGTTGTCGCCCTCGAAGGTGGTGAACACGTCGATGTCGGCGCGCAGGGCGATCAGCCGATTCTCGGCCATGTACCCGGCGCCGCCGCACGCCTCTCGCGCCTCCTGGATGGCGCGGGAGGCGTGCCAAGTATTGGCTGCCTTCAGTCCGGCGGCTCGTGCCTCCAGCTCCCGCTGTTCCTCGGCGTCGGGCTCATCCGCGGTCTGCAGATCATGGCAGCGGCCCACCAGCTCGTTCTGGGCGAACTGCAGCGCATAGGAGCGGGCAATCAGCGGGAAAAGCCGGCGTTGGTGCACCAGATAATCCATGATCAGCACCTCGCGTTCGGCCCCGTCGTCGCTCGGTGCGCTGAACTGCCTGCGCTGCAACGCATATCGGGTGGCGATATCCAGTGCGACCCGGGCGGCCGCACCCGCGCTGCCGCCCACCGAGACCCGCCCGCGGATCAGGGTGCCGATCATGGTGAAGAACCGCCGACCGTCGCTCTCGATCGGCGACCGATAGTTGCCGTCGGGATCCACCTCGCCGTAGCGATTCAGCAAGTTCTCCCGTGGGATCCGGACGTGGTCGAAGACAATGCGCCCGTTGTCCACCCCGGGTAGGCCACCCTTGTAGTGGCAGTCCGAGGTGGCGACACCGGGCAGGTCGTTGCCCTGCGCGTCGCGGATCGGTACCAGGAAGCAGTGCACGCCGTGGTTCTCGTTGCCGGTGATGAGCTGGGCGAAAACCGCTGCGACGGCCGCGGTTTCGGCGGCGCCGCCGATGTAGTCCTTGCGTGCCGAGCCGGTGGCGGAGTCAATGACGAATTCCTGGGTGGCGGGGTCGTAGGTGGCGGTGGTCTCCAGCGACTGCACGTCGCTGCCGTGGCCGGTCTCGGTCATCGCGAAGCACCCTAGGAGGTCGAGGTCGATGACCTTCTCGACGTAGGCGCGATGGTGGCGCTCGGTGCCGAGGTTCTCCACGGCCCCGCCGAACAGCCCCCACTGCACTCCGGCCTTGACCATCAGCGACAGGTCCGACATCGCCAGCATCTCGATCATGGTGATTGCCGCGCCGACATCGCCGGTGCCGCCGTGTTCCTTGCGGAAACTGTCGGCCGCCACGCCGGATCCGGCCATGATCTTGAGTTGCTCGGCGACTTTGGCTCGGGCGATCACCGTGTTCGGCGTGTAGTGCGGACGGAATTTCTCATCGCACAGAGTGGCCCGGACCTGGTTTTTCACCGTCCGCCAGCGGCCGTCCAAAGTGTCGCGCAGGGCATCGGAAGTGGTCACCTCACCCACCGTATCCAGGCGGGGCCGCCGATAAACCGGGTTTAGATTACGGATGTGGGTGGGAAGCGCAGTCGGCTGCCGGCGCTATGCGGTGTGCTGCTCGCCGGCGGCGCCGCACTTGCGGGTTGCGCACCGTGCGATACCCCGGCGGCGACCACCGGACTGCAGTACCTCGGCCAAGCTCAACTGGCGTCGAACAGCACGTTTGCCGGCACCGTCGTGGGCGGCCTGTCCGGAATCAGTTACGACCCCGGCCGCGACTGCTACTACGTGATCAGCGACGACCGGTCGGCCAAAGGACCGGCCCGGTTCTACACCGTGCGGCTCTCGGTGTCCGACCGCGGCGTCGATGACGTGGCGATCAGCGCCATGCATCCGCTGCTGGACGAGGGCGGGCGCCCGTTTGGGCCCCAGGCCTTCGATGCAACGCCGCCGGTCATCCCGCCCGACCCCGAAGGCATCGCGTTCGATTCCGGCCGGCAGCGGTTGTATTGGTCGTCGGAGGGGGAGCGGCGAACCGACGGCCCGCGCGGTGCGGTGCTGGCCGACCCGTGGGTGCGGACCGCCGGGCTCGACGGCAGCTACCTCGGTCGGTTTCCCATCCCGCCGCAGCTGGCGATGTCGGCGGAGCCCACCGGGCCGCGCCGCAATACCACCCTCGAAGGCCTGACGGTGACCGCCGACGGGCGGATGCTGTTCGCCGCTATGGAAGGCCCGGGCTATGACGACGGACCGCTGCCGGATCGCGTCCACGGCGCGCTGACCCGCGTCACCGCCTACCGGCTCGATTCCGACGAGGGCCCTGGCGCACCGGTCGCGCAGTACGCCTACCCGCTGGAGCCCGCCACCGGACCGGCCAGAACCAACGGTCTCACCGACCTGGTGGCACTGTCGGACACCGCGTTCCTGGTGATCGAGCGTGCGTTCAGCGATCGTCCGACGGTGCGGCTGTTTCGCGCCGAGATCGCCGGCGCCACCGATGTGCTCGATATGCCGGCGCTCGCCGGCGTGGCCGTGACTCCGATGGCCAAGACATTGTTGGCCGACCTGTCCGACACGCCCGGGCTGGACCCGCTGGACAACATCGAGGGGCTGACGCTGGGGCCGCGTCTGTCCGATGGCAGGCAGACGGTAGTGCTGGTCAGTGACGACAACTTCTCGCCGCGCGAGGTGACCCAGTTCGTCGCGTTCGCCATGCCCGCCGACTAGCTGTACTGCCCAGGCAGGTTGGTTGAGAAAGTGTGACGACACGCTGTAAGAGTCGTTGATGGGTGAAGGTCTC